>CAJANQ010000312.1 GCA_903941145.1 uncultured Actinomycetes bacterium | reverse complement strand
GTTCGACGAGACGACCGTGCACTCCTCGAGCGTGCCGCTGCCGATACCGCCGCCCTTGACCCTCCAGACGCCGCCCGGGATCCTGAGGGTGGTCGCCGAGGGGGCGGGGTACCGCTTGGTCGGCGACACGCCGTTGTCGAGCGCGGTGGCGAGGACGATGGGCTTGAACGACGAGCCGGTCTGGCGCCCGGAGCCCTTCGCCAGGTTCGTCTGACGGTACGAGTGGGACCCGAAGTAGTTGTGCCCGCCGACCATCGCCCGGACGTACCCGGTGCGGGGCTCGACGGACACCAGTGCAGCGTCGGGCGACCTCGGGTCGACGCCCTGGTTGCCCAGCACCTCCCTGATCGACCGCTCGGCCTGCGCCTGCAGGTCCAGGTCGATGGTGGTGTTGATGCGAAGCCCACCGCGGTAGAGGGCGTCGAACCGCTCGGCCTGGGTGCTGCCGAGGGCGTCGGTGCCCCGGAGGAGCCAGTCCTTGACGGCGTCGACGAAGTGCGCCGCGGGGTAGGGCAACTGCTCGGGGAGCGGCTGAGGCGGAGCCAGCTGGAGCGGTGTGGCCGCAGCGAACTTTCGCTGGTCCACCGTGATGAGTCCCAGCTCGGCCATGCGTCGCAGCACCGTCGCCCGCCGTTCGACCGCCCGCTGCGGGTTGCGGCGTGGGTCGTAGGCCGACGGGGAGCGCACCAGCCCGGCGAGCAGGGCGGCCTGTGACAGGTCGAGCTGTGCGGCGGGCTTGCCGAAGAACGACTGTGACGCCGCCTCGATGCCGTACGCACCGCCGCCGAAGTAGATCGTGTTGAGGTACTGCTCGAGGATGAACTCCTTCGAGTAGGTCCGCTCGAGCGAGATGGCGAGCGAGGCCTCCTCGACCTTGCGGGACAGGCTCCTCTCCGGCGTCAGGAGCGCGTTCTTCACGTACTGCTGGGTGATGGTGGAGCCGCCCTCGGACACCTCGCCCGACTGGGCGTTGCGCGACGCGGCGCGTGCGACGGCCTTGGGGTCCACACCCTTGTGGCTCCAGAACCGCGAGTCCTCGATGGCCACGACCGCGTCCTGCGCGACCCGGGGCACGGCGCTCAGCGGGACCGGGATGCGGTTCTCCCGCCGGAGCACCGTGATGAGGCGACCCTTGGCGTCGTAGATCGCGCTGGGCTCGGAGTTCGCCGGGATCCGGACGGGGTCGGACGGGCGGGACCCGCCGCCGCATGCCGCCGCCACGAGGGCGAGCGCGAGCGTGCACCCCGCGAGCAGGAGGGTGGGGGAGCGGCGCATTCGTCCATTGTGGAGCCCTCCGGGCCCGATCCGGCGGCACGTCGGCCGCCAGCTCTCAGGAACCGTCTGGCTGCGCCGGTGGTCGAAGGCACCGCGGTCGGCACCTTGGGCCGCAGTACGCTCGCCGCCGTGAGCGGCGCAGCGACCCTCGACGACCTTGCCCGGCGTGGCCTGGTCCAGGACCACACCGACCGGGACGCCCTCGTGGCCCGGCTCGACGCCGGACCCACCGGGCTCTACTGCGGGTTCGACCCCACAGCCGACTCGCTCCACATCGGCAACCTGCAGTCGATCATGCTGCTGCGTCGGTTCCAGGAGGCCGGCCACCGGCCGATCGCCCTCGTCGGCGGAGCTACCGGAATGATCGGTGACCCGTCCGGCCGCGCCGAGGAGCGCCAGTTCCTCGACGAGGACGTGCTCGACGCAAACCGTGCGGCGATCGGCGCCCAGCTCCGTCGGTTCCTCGACTTCGACGCCGGCGACCGCTCCGCACGCCTGGTCGACAACCGCACGTGGACCGAACCGATGGGCGTCCTCGAGTTCCTGCGCGACGT
>CAJANQ010000311.1 GCA_903941145.1 uncultured Actinomycetes bacterium | reverse complement strand
CGAGCTGTCCGGCCCCGGACGCGGACCGGCCCGGTGACGCTCCCCTAGAGGGAGCCGCACCGGGCCGTGTCGAGGGAACGGACGAGGGTCAGAGGCGCTCGATGATGGTGACGTTGGCCTGGCCGCCGCCCTCGCACATCGTCTGGAGGCCGTAGCGGCCGCCGGTGCGCTCCAGCTCGTAGAGCAGGGTGGTCATGAGGCGGACGCCCGTGGCGCCGAGCGGGTGGCCAAGGGCGATGGCACCGCCGTTGACGTTGACCTTCGCCGGGTCCACGTCGAGCTCCTTCATCCAGGCCAGCGGCACCGAGGCGAACGCCTCGTTGATCTCGACCAGGTCGATGTCGTCCATCGTCATGCCGGCCTTCTCGAGGGCGTACTTGGTGGCCGGGATCGGGGCGGAGAGCATGCGGATCGGGTCCTCGCCGCGCACCGACAGGTGGTGGATCCGGGCACGGGGCTTGAGTCCGTGCTCCTTCACCGCCCGCTCGGAGGCCACGAGCATCGCGGCGGCACCGTCGGAGATCTGCGACGCGACTGCCGCGGTCACACGGCCGCCCTCGGCCAGGGTCGGCAGCGAGCGCATCTTCTCGGGGTTCGGCTCACGCGGCCCCTCGTCCAGGGAGATGTCGCCGAACGGGACGATCTGGGTCTCGAAGCGGCCCTCGGCGCGGGCGGCGATGGCACGGGTGTGCGACTCGACGGAGAACGCCTCCATGTCCTCACGCGAGATGTCCCAGTCCTCGGCGATCATGTCGGCGCCGCGGAACTGGCTGACCTCCTGGGTGCCGTAGCGGGCGACCCAGCCGGGGGAGGTCGAGAACGGGTCCGGGAACCCGAACTGCTCACCCACCAGCATCGCGGAGGAGATCGGGATGGCCGACATGTTCTGCACGCCGCCGGCCACCACCAGCTCCTGGGTGCCGGACATGACGCCCTGCGCCGCAAAGTGCACGGCCTGCTGCGACGAGCCGCACTGGCGGTCGACGGTGGTGCCGGGCACCTCTTCGGGAAGGCCGGCGGCCAGCCAGCAGGTGCGGGCCACGTCGCCGGACTGCGAGCCGATCGTGTCGAGGCAGCCGAACACGACGTCCTCGACCAGCACCGGGTCGATGTCGGTACGGCCCATGAGGGCCTTCAGCACGTGGGCGCCCAGGTCGGCCGAGTGGACCTGGGACAGGCCGCCGCCGCGCTTGCCGACGGGGGTGCGGATCGAGTCGATGATGTAGGCCTCAGCCATGTTCGTCCTTCCGGGACGGCACCAGCGGGTCCGGTGCACGTGGTGGGGTTTCGGCGCCAAAGGTACAGGGGCCGCCCCGACCGGCAGGAACCGGCCGCCGGCCGGCCCGCGTGCCGCCGCTCGGTTCCGGGAGGAAACGGCGGCGGTCCGTGCGAGACTCCTGCCATGACGTCGTGGCGAGCCGAGGAGTTCGACCTGCTGCCCCGTTCGGTGCTCGAGCGGTGGTCCTCGTTCGGCACGTGGCCCGAGCAGGTGTACTTCCCCAACCTGGTCGGGATCGAGGTCGAGGAGCTGCGCCGTGACTACGCCCGCATGCGGCTCCCGTGGCGGCCCGAGCTGAACCAGCCCCAGGGCCTGATGCACGGCGGCGCCATCGCCTCCCTGATCGACACGGTCGTCGTGCCGGCCATCGGCACGGCGTACGAGGACCCGCGCCTGTTCTCGACGATCGAGATGTCGGTCCGCTACCTGGGCCCGGTCCGCTCCGAGGACCTGGTCGCCGAGGGCTGGGTCACCCGCCGCGGCCGCCGGGTCGTGTTCTGCGACGTCGAGGTCCGCACGGCCTCGGCCGTGAAGGTCGCGACCGGCAGCCTGATCTACATCGTCGGTTCGCCGACGTCGGACGCGCCGGCCTCCACCGACCCGGGCGAGCCCGCCGACAGCTGACGCAGACCGGCCGGGCAGTCCTCGAGCAGGTCGCACAGGGCGCACGCCCGACCGGGCACCGGCGGCGCCGCCCCCGGATCGGCCAGGTAGCTCAGGAGCTCCTCGGTGCGGTCGAGCGCCAGGTCCAGCAGCGCCGTGTCGACGGTCATCCGCTGCATGGTGCCGGTGGCCGGCGAGCCGAACGAGATCCGCACGGGTGCCTCGCCCTTGCCCACGGTCCAGACCAGCGAGACGAACCCGGCGCGCAGCCGGTCCTCGGCCGCAGGGGCCCGGTCGGCCAGCACGAGCAGGCGGTCGCCCGAGTCGGCGTTGCCGGCGGTGGCGTCCACCGCGGCGCTCACCCGAACCAGCCGCCCGGGGAGCGTCCAGGCCGGCTTGGGGAACGGCGGACGCCAGTGCGTGCCTGGCCCGCGACCCACCATGCGGAGAGCGCCGACCACCCAGGTCGTCGCCGACGCCGCCAGCGCCACACGACCGCCACGGTCGAGCTCCTCGAACCAGCGGGCCAGGCCGACTGGCCACTCGGACCGGTCCGCCATCGCGGCCCGGACTGCCTCGGCCGGGGTGCCGCCGTGGGCCGACAGACTGCGGAGCGCGACGAGCGCGACCCGGCGGCGGCCGTTGCGGACGGAGTCCCGGTAGGCGTCGTCCGACGGGCCGGCGAACCGGCGCGGGCAACGGGCCGTGACGTCGAACGCGTCGAGCACGAGCCCGTCGCGGTAGACGTCGGGCTTCTCCCTGGCCGACGGGTCGACCACGAACCGGTCACCCAGCACCTCGTCGGCCACCTCGAGCAGGCGCTCGCGGTACTCGGCGCCGATCTCTCGACGGGCCTCGCGGTCGAGGCCGTCGACCACCACGACCTGGCGCGGCTCGGGCAGGTCCTCGACCTCGTCGGTCTCGTCGTCGACCAGCTCGTCGTCGACCACCTCGCCGTCCAGGTCGAGTTCGCCGTCAGAAAGTTCCACGCCTGCGACGCGCTCCAGCCATTCGGCTGCGGCGGCCACCGGCTGGTCGAGCTCGTCGTCAGTCGCCACGGTCGTCTCCAAGATCCGCAGCGTCGGCGCCGAAGCCCTCGGCCAGCTCGGCGTCGAGCTCGCCGTCGTCGTCGGGGGTGTCGGTCCGGGCGCTCGGGCACTCGTCGGCCACCGGGCAGAAGCGGCACCACCAGCCGGGGTGCTCCTCGGCCGGGCGGCCGGCACGGAGCTGGGCCCACTGCTCGATGCCGTCGCCGAGCCGCCGGGCTGCGGTCTCGAGCACTGCGTTCGTGACGGGCAGACCGACCGGGCCGCCGCCGGGGTACCAGCGCGCCACCTCGGCGGGCGCGACCTTGTCACGCAGCGCGACCACGAGCGCGTAGAGGTAGACCTCGTCGGCGTGGGCGGCCGAAGGGCGGCCGGACTTCACTTCGACCACGGCGCCGGGCCGCCCGGCCACCGGGCCGCCGAGCTCGACGTCGAGCAGCCCCGAGCAGACGACCGCGCCGTCGGCCAGCGAGAGCATCGCCGGGGACTGGGTGCGGGGCACCCACTCCGCGTCGACGGCCGACCAGGCGTCGGTGACGGCGCCGACGAGCGGCCACAGCACCGCCTGGGCCTCGGCGTCGTCCATGGAGTCCAGGAAGTCGAGCGCGGCCCACTCGCCTTCTGCGGCGAACGCTCCACGGAGCTCGGTCGCCGGGTCCAGCAGACGCCCGGCCACCAGCTGGTGGACCACGAACCGGTCGAGGGCCATGCCGCGGAACCGGGCGTCGGTCATCTCGTCGTCGAAGGTGGGGGTCTCGAAGCGGGCCACCGTGAGCCGCTCGCACCGGCCCAGGTCGGCCAGACGCGACTTGGGGAGCCTGAGCGGCAGCGCCTCGGCGGGGAGTTCGGCGGTGCACCAGCGGGCCGTGGCCTCGAGGTCGGCGCGGACCTCGTCGAGGAACT
>CAJANQ010000310.1 GCA_903941145.1 uncultured Actinomycetes bacterium | reverse complement strand
TCCGGCGTTTTCCGGTCCACGGCCCGTTCCCGCTGTAGGTTCCGCGGCATGAACCTGGACCTCACCCCCGACCAGCTGCTCAGCACCACCCGTTCCGTCAGGAAGCGCCTCGACCTGGAGCGGCCCGTCGAGCGGTCCGTCGTTGAGGAGTGCGTCGAGCTGGCGATGCAGGCCCCCACCGGCTCCAACGCCCAGGGGTGGCACTTCGTGGTGGTCGAGGATGCCGACAAGAAGGCGGCGCTCGCCGAGCTGTACGGCCGACACTTCGACCCGTACATGGAGATGATGAGCGGCCTCAGCCTGTGGGGCGACGAGGACCCCCGGACCGACCGCAAGGAGGCCGTGTCCGCGTCGGCCAAGTTCCTCCGGGACCACTTCCACGAGGTCCCGATGCTGGTCGTGCCGTGCATCGAGGGACGCCTGCCCGAGACCTCCGACGCGTTCACGCAGGCGTCGTTCTGGGGCTCGCTGCTCCCGGCCGTGTGGAGCTTCATGCTGGCGCTGCGTTCGCGGGGCCTGGGCAGCGCGTGGACCACGCTGCACCTGCCGTCGGAGAAGGAGGCCGCCGAGGTGCTCGGCATCCCCTTCGACACCGTGACCCAGGCCGGCCTGTTCCCCGTGGCGTACACCAAGGGCACCGACTTCAAGCCGGCCTCACGGACGCCGCTCGAGCAGGTCGTCCACTGGGACACCTGGTAGTCGACGCGCCCCGGCGGCGCCCAGAAAGGGCTCCCGGCCACGCGAACTAGAGTGTCGGGCGGCCCGCCCCCCGACCCGCAGCGGGCCTCGAAGGAGAGCCCTCATGCCCGTCGACGCCACCACCCCGGTCGAGCTCGTCAACGCTGCCTACGCCAAGTTCGAGGACCGTGTCGGTCCCACCCGTGAGCGGCTCGGCCGCCCGCTGACCCTGGCCGAGAAGATCCTCGTCGCCCACCTCGACGACCCGGCCGCCGAGTTCGAGCGTGGCGTCACCTACAACGACCTCCGGCCCGACCGGGTGGCCATGCAGGACGCGACGGCCCAGATGGCGCTGCTGCAGTTCATGACCGCAGGGCTCGACCAGGCCGCCGTGCCCGCCACCGTCCACTGCGACCACCTGATCCAGGCCAAGGAGAACGGCAAGGTCGACCTCCTCGCCGCCGAGGAGGGCAACGCCGAGGTCTACGACTTCCTGGAGTCCGTGTCTGCCCGCTACGACATCGGCTTCTGGAAGCCGGGCGCCGGCATCATCCACCAGGTCGTGCTCGAGCAGTACGCCTTCCCGGGCGGGATGATGGTCGGCACCGACAGCCACACCCCGAACGCCGGCGGTCTGGGCATGATCGCCGTCGGCGTGGGCGGCGCGGACGCCGTGGACGTGCTCACCGGGTTCCCGTTCAACGTCCGTTGGCCCAAGCTGATCGGCGTGCACCTGACCGGCGAGCTCAACGGCTGGTCGTCGCCCAAGGACGTCATCCTCAAGGTGGCCGACATCCTCACGGTCAAGGGCGGCACCGGCGCCATCGTCGAGTACTTCGGACCGGGCGCCGAGTCCATCTCGTGCACCGGCAAGGCCACCATCTGCAACATGGGTGCCGAGATCGGCGCCACCACCTCGGTGTTCGGCTACGACGCCGCGATGGGCCGCTACCTGGCCGCCACGGGGCGGGTCGACCTGGCCGCCGCCGCCGACGCCTCCGCCCACCACCTGCGGGCCGACGACGAGGTCCTGGCCGACCCGTCCGCCTTCTTCGACCAGGTCATCGAGATCGACCTGTCCACGCTGCGGCCGCACATCAACGGCCCGCACACGCCGGACCTGTCCCGCCCGGTGCCCGAGCTGGGCGAGGAGGCCCGCGCCAACGGCTGGCCGACCGACGTGTCGTCCGCGCTGGTGGGCTCGTGCACCAACTCGTCCTACGAGGACATCGGCCGTGCCGCCTCGGTGCTGCGCCACGCCGCCGAGCACGGCCTCAAGGTGAAGACCCCGCTCCTGATCACCCCGGGCTCCGAGCAGGTCCGCGCCACCATCGAGCGCGACGGCCTGCTCGAGGTGTTCGAG
>CAJANQ010000309.1 GCA_903941145.1 uncultured Actinomycetes bacterium | reverse complement strand
GCCCTGCCGCATCTGGGCCGACGGTCGCTACGTGCTGCGCGTCAACGGGACCGAGGTCGCCCGCGGTCCGGTCCGCTCGGACCCCCGCCGTGCCCACTACGACACCGTCGACCTGGCACCGCACCTGCGGCCGGGCGAGAACGTGCTGGCCGTCACCGCACGGCACTTCGGCGTGGCCACCTCGTGGTGGATGCCGGTCCCGCCGAGCTACACGCTGGGCGCCGGCTCGGTCGTGCTCGAGGCCAAGGTCGGCGAGGAGTGGGTCGTGACCGACCGCTCCTGGAAGGCCGCCCCCGGCGACGCGTGGACCCCGGTCCCGGTCCCCGGCGACGTGGCCTGCCTGCCGCTCGAGTCGTTCGACTCGCGGGCCTACCCGCGCGGCTGGGACCGGCCCGGGTTCGACGACTCGGAGTGGGCCCGCGCCACCGAGATCACGCCGGTCCACACCGGCTCCCACGGCGACGGCCGCCCGCCGAGCGAGCCGTTCGGCATGCTCCGGCCGCCGGTGCGCACCGAGTTCGCCGGTGGCGCCGTCCACGAGGCCGAGCTGGTCGGGTCGTCCCCGCTGGCCGGAGCCGACACGGTGGCCGACCCGGTGCAGCAGGTGTTCGCCGACGAGCTCGCCCTGGGGGAGCCGGCCGCGGCTGGTGCCGCCGTCCAGCACTCGTCGTTCGACCTGGGCCGCATCGCCGCGGGCACCGTCCGCCTGCAGGTGGACGCACCGGCCGGCACGGTGTTCGACCTGGCCGCGGCCGAGCACGTCGGCGCCGACGGCCGGCTGGTCAGCCTGGGCCAGCACTCCGGGCTGCGGTTCGTGGCGGCGGGCGGGCCGGAGGAGTTCGAGTCGTTCGACGTCATCGGCACACGGCACCTGCACGTGTCGGTGCGCACGCCCGACGGCTCAGCGGTCCTGGTGCCGCGCATCTCGGTGGCCGACCGCCACCGGCCCCGGCCGACCGGTGCGTCGTTCGAGTGCTCGGACCCGCTCTTGAACCAGATCTACGAGGTCGGCCTGCGCACGGTGGACCTGTGCGCGCTCGACGCGTACGTCGACTGCCCGACGCGCGAGCAGCGGGCGTGGACGGGCGACTCGGTCGTGCACCAGATGGTGGACCTGGTGGCCAACCCCGACTGGTCCATGGCCCGGTGGCACCCGCAGCTGGCGGCCCAGCCCCGGCCCGACGGCATGCTGCACATGGCGGCGGCCTCGGACTTCCAGGCCGACGACCGCACGTTCGTGCCGGACTGGTCGCTGCACTGGGTGCGGTCGGTGCACAACCTCATGCGGTACACCGGCGACGCCGAGCTGGTGGCCGAACTGCTGCCCGTCGCCGAGCGGACGGTCCGGTGGTTCGAGCAGTACCAGGAGCGCGACTCGCTCCTGCACTTCGTGTCGGGCTGGGCGCTGCTCGACTGGTCGAGCGTCTACTCCTACGACTGCTCGTCGGTGCTCAACGCGCTCTGGGCGCGGGCGCTCGAGGACCTGGCCGACATGTCGGAGTGGGTCGGCAACGCCGGCACCGCGGACTGGGCCCGAACCCGACGCGACCAGGTGGCCGGCGCGTTCGACGCCTTCTGGGACGAGTCCCGCGACGTGTACGTGGACCACATCGTCGAGGGTGTCCCGCAGCTGGCCGCGGCCCAGCACGGCGGCGCGGCCGCGCTCGCGGCAGGCATCGTGCCGGCCGGCCGCACGGACCGTGTGGTGGACCGGCTGACCGACCGCGCCCGGCTCCTGCGGCACTCGTGGGTCATGGACCCGCTCACGGTGGACGGCGAGGGCGACGGGTTCATCCACCTGGTCATGGGCTACCCGGCGCCCGAGTGGGACGCGTCCGAGCAGATGGTCGAGGCCCAGCCGTTCTACCGGTACGTCCTGCACGACGGCCTGGCCCGCGCCGGTCGGGCCGACCTGGTGGCGGACCTGTGCCGCGACTGGAAGGTGTTACTCGACGCAGACGAGACCACGTGGCCGGAGTGCTGGCAGGGTGGGACGCACTGCCACGGCTGGTCGTCCACGCCGACGCGCGACCTGGTGGTGCACACCCTCGGGATCACCCCGGCCGAGCCGGGCTACGCGGCGGTCCGCGTGGCACCCGCGCTGGGCGGCCTGGACTGGGCACGGGCCACGTTGCCGACCCCGCACGGGCCGGTCACGGTCGAGGCCCGCGCCGACGGCACAGTCGAGGTCGACTCCCCGGTGCCGGTCGTCCGGGACTAGGGGAGGG
>CAJANQ010000308.1 GCA_903941145.1 uncultured Actinomycetes bacterium | reverse complement strand
GCTTGACGACACGAGCGACCAGCTGCTCGACCTGCTCGGCCGGATCCAGGCGTCGTGCGACCCCTACACCGCATGGGCCGACACCCGTCCTGTCGACCTGACCTCCGAACCGATCGCGGGCGGCAACGGGGCCAGCATGGTCACCCGGGTCGACGTCGAAGGGTCCCAGGACGTCGAGCACTTCGCAATGGTCTCCAGCGCGACCGACGCTGTCATCGGGGTCGATCCCGACGGCCGCATCATCACCTGGAACGCCGCGGCAGAACGGCTGTACGGATGGTCGCGGCCCGAGGCCATCGGACACCGGATCAGCCTGATCGCGTCGGAGAACGCAGCCGAAGAGGTCGTCGCCCGGTGCGAGCGGGTGCTCTCGGGCCAGACCGTGGAGCCGTTCGTCGACGTTCGCCGCCATCGCGACGGCACGATGATCGAGGTGCGGATCACCCCGACCGCCATCTTCACCGCCGACGGCACGGTCGTCGCAGCCGTCGCAGTGCACTGCCCCAACCGTCGACAGACCGACGCCGCCGCCTGATCCGCCCGCGGGTACGGTCGTCTGGTCCACGACGAAGGAGTGCCCGATGACTGACCGACGCGTCGCACTGGTGAACGAGGCCGGCGGCTACGTCGGCCCTGACCTGGCCCGCCAGCTAGCGACCCGCGGCAACGACCTGGTGCTGGGCAACGCCTCGGCAGAGCTGGTGGCCGAGCTCGAGGGTCTGGGCGCGCGGGTCGTGAACGTGGAGGGTGCCCGGAACCTGGCCAAGGAGGGCGCGGCGGCCACCCTGGTGTCGGCCGCGCTCGACACCTTCGGCCGCCTGGACGCCGCTGCGGCATTCACCGGCATGATCATCCCGGGCAAGTTCCTGGACTCGAGCCGGGACGACCTGGCGAAGCTGGTCGAGGGCTGCCTGGTCGCACCGTACGAGTTCCTCAAGGCGGTCGCCCCGCCGATGGTCGCGGCCGGCAGCGGCCAGATCTGCCTGATGACCAGCGCCACCGCAGCCCGCCCCACCAAGGGCGCCGCGCTCTACTCGTCGGTGCGGGCCGGCGCCACGATGATGGCGCAGAACCTGGCGGCCGAGATCGCGTCGACCGGCGTGCAGGTGAACGTCCTGGGGACCAACTTCATGGACTTCCCCGAGTTCCACGCCGCGGCGGGCACCGACGACCCCGAGGTCCGCAAGTTCTTCGAGGCGCAGATCCCCATGAAGCGGATGGGCCAGCTCGACGAGTTCGCGTCGTTCGCCATGGCCTTCCTCGACGGCACGAGCGGGTTCACCACCGGCCAGTTCGTCGGGTACGCCGGCGGCTGGGCCTGACCGGCCCGACGACCTAGTTCTCTGCGAACAGGTCGTCGAACAGCGCAGCCGTTGCCGAGATTGCGCGGGTGGCGTAGTCGTGGACCTGGCCGTCGCCGACCTGGGCCCACTGCCGCACGACCACTCGGATGGTCGACAGCAGGCACGCCGCCCCGAGCGTCGGCTCGAGGTCGTTGGCCGCGTAGCCGAACCGGTTGGCCAGCCGCTCGGCAAGCGGGGGCTCCCACGCCGAGAAGAACTTCGTCATGTAGGCCTGCAGCGCCGGCTCTCGGATGAGCAGCTGCGCCTCGGCGCGCAGCCGCTCGGCCGGCAACCGTGACGCCGCCCAGGTTGCTGCGGCCATGACGACGAACTCGCCGGGCGCGACTCCCAGCGGGATCACGTCGACTGCCGCGATGACGTCCTCGACCCGGTCGGCAAGGTCGGCCAGGACGACGTCCTCCTTGGTGGGGAAGTGGCGGAAGAACGTCGAGGGGGCCACGTCGGCCCGCTCGCAGATCTCCTCGACCGTCACCGACGCGAAGTCCCTGTCGGCCAGGAGCTCGAGCGCCGCGACGCGCAGGGCCTCCCGGGTCGCCAGCTTCTTGCGGGCGCGACGGCCCAGTTCCTCGGTCGACGTATCGGTGAGCCGGTCGGAGGTCATAGGAGTAATGGTTACTCCCCCGGCACGGCTCCCCCGACCACGAGACCCAGGAGACAGTGTCCACAGCCTC
>CAJANQ010000307.1 GCA_903941145.1 uncultured Actinomycetes bacterium | reverse complement strand
CGGAGATCAGCACCCGCCGGCAGCCCGGCGCGTAGTCAGGGATCAGCGCGTCCTCCGGCTTCTCCTCGGACACGAACTTGCCCAGCTCGGCGCTGAACCGCTGGCGCAGGACCTTGCCCAGCCGGCTACCCCGCCGCATGAGCAACCAGCGGAACTCGAGCTTGGAGTAGATCCACGACCGGTACACGCGCTGGGCGCCCGGGACGTGCTGGAGCACGAACTGCTCCCGACGGGTGTACTCACGGTCGTTGCGGGGCGCCACGTAGTTGGCGGTGCGCTGGAACAGGGTGGTCCGGGACGCCTGCGCCGCGACGGGTGGCACGAACTGGATGGCGCTCGCCCCGATGCCGACGACGGCGACGTCCTTGCCCGACAGCGCGACGTCGTGGCGCCAGCGGGCCGAGTGGAAGACCGGCCCCTCGAACTCGTCGAGGCCGGGGAGGTCGGGGACGTGCGGCCGGTTCAGCTGGCCCAGACCGCTGACCACGACGTCGGCCTCGAACTCGGAGCCGTCGCCAAGGTCCAGCACCCAGCAGGCCCGGTCGTCGTGCCACGTGGCGCCGCGCACCTCGGTGCCCAGTCGCAGGTGCGGCGCCAGCCCGTAGCGGCCGACGAGCGACTCGAAGTACTCCAGGATCTCGGGCTGGCCAGCGAACTTCCGGGTCCAGTCCCGCTTGGACGCGAACGAGAAGCTGTACATGTGCGACGGGACGTCGCAGCCAGCGCCGGGGTAGGTGTTGTCGCGCCACGTGCCACCTACGCCGTCGGACTTCTCGAAGATCGTGAAGTCGGTCAGACCGGCCGCCCGGAGCTGGATCCCCAGACACAGCCCGGCTGCCCCGGCACCCAGGACCGCCACCCGTGGCGTCCACGCCCCGCGGTCGACGGCCCGTCGGGCCGTGCGGGCCAGGTCGGGCGGCGGGGTGTCGACAGAGGTTCCGGCCACGGCGCCACGCTACCGTGGCCGTCTTCCCCCCAACGTCTGAACGGAGACACACGTGGCAACCATCGAGCTCGGCATGGACAACTTCGAGGACACCGTGCTCGGCGAGGGCACCGTGCTCGTCGACTTCTGGGCGTCCTGGTGCGGCCCGTGCCGCCAGTTCGGCCCGATCTTCGAGTCGGCGTCGGAGTCGCACCCCGACCTGACGTTCGCCAAGGTCGACACCGAGGCGGAGCAGCAGCTTGCTGGCGAACTGGCGATCCAGTCCATCCCCACCCTCATGATCTTCCGCGACGGCATCCTGCTCTACCGCGAGGCCGGCGCCATGCCGGGGCCGGCGCTCGACGAGCTCATCGGCCAGGTCCAGGCCCTCGACATGGAGGCCGTCCGGGCCGAGGTCGAGGCCCAGCAGGCGGACCAGCCGGACCAGTGACCGGGCTCGTCCCGCTCCTGGTGCGGGTCGGGCCGCTCGCGCTCGGGGCGGCGTGCAGCCCGGCGGTGCTGCTCGTTCAGATGCTGGTGCTCACGAGGGGACCGGCCCGCATGGCACGGGCCTGGCTGTTCACGCTGGGCACGCTCGTCATGACGGTCGTCTGGATGACCCTGGGCATCGTTGCGTTCAGCGCCGCACACAGCTCGGGCCCGTCGCCGGCGGCCCGGACCACGCAGGGCGTCGTCCACCTGCTGGGTGCTGCCCTTCTGCTCGCCCTGGCGGTGAAGAACTTCTACTTGCCGGACGGCGAGGTCGCACCGGAGAAGACCGGATCTGACGACGCCCGGCCCCACTACGGGAAGGCGTTCCTGCTCGGGGTCGGCATCATGGCGGCGAACATCACGACGGTCGTCCTGCTCATGCCGGCCACTCACGACGTGGCGGTCAGCCGGGCTGCAACCTCGGCCAAGGCCGTGGCCTGCGGGGTCCTGGCGCTCGCTGCCGTGCTGCCAGCACTGCTGCCGCCCCTGCTCGTGGCACTCGGCGGCACCGGCGGCCGACGACGGCTCGACCAGACTGCGGACTGGATGCACCGGCACCAGCACAGGATCAACGCGGTGATCTGTGTGGCCTTCGCCGTCTACCTGACGGCCACCGGGGTCGGAAAACTCTGACGACCTGCGACGTGGACGTCAGTCCACGGTGAGACGGGCGAAGAGCTCGGTCTTGCGCTCCTCGAACTCCTCGAAGTCGATCTCTTCGGCCTCGAACTGCTCGTGGAGCTGGGCCACCATGGCGAGCAGGACGTCAGGGGCGATCTCCTCGCCCTCCGGCGGCAGCTCGACGTCGATCTCTTCGCCCTCGACGTCCTTGTCGAGGCGCTTGTCACGCTTGGCAGCGGCCTTGGCCTTCTTGGCACGGTCGCGCTGGAGCTTCTCAAAACTGGTCCGGCTTGCACCCATGACGATCCTTCCGCCCGGCTCGACTGCCCGGGCACACGGAGACGTCACTCTAGGCGCCCGGGTTGCCGGGACGCAGATCAGACCCCGGCGACTCGTGTCACAAGCGTCGGGCGGCAGGTTCGGCCGGTCAGAGGGTGATCAGCAGCCAGCCGAGGAGCACGATGACCAGCAGCGCACCGATGATGGCGATCGGGAGCTTGCCGAACACCTCGCTCTTGCGCTGCTCGCGCTCGTAGCGCTCGTTGGCGGCGCTGCCCACCTTCGGCAGGTGGTGCTGGTTCGGTTTACGAGGCTTCGAGCCGCTGCTTCCCATGGGCCGAGACTACGCCGGACCGGGGCCGGGGGTGTTTATTCCGCCCGGGACTTGGCAGACTGATCCCCATCGACCCCGTGACCGATATCTCAGCGCGCGTGCCGCCGGCCCATGGAGCGGCGCGCGGCGCGTCCGACCTCGACAGATCGGTCATCGCGCTCACGATCATTCGGGACGACAAGGGCTCGTTCGTCACCTTCCGGGTGGAGGCCGTCAACGAGTCGGCAGCCATCGCGCTCGGCGTCGATCCCGAGGACGTGCGAGGGCGCCTGACCTCGGACCTCCCCACCATGCACTTCAACCATGAGGCCGTCGAGCGCTGCCGAGCCGCCGCCACCACCGGCAAGGACCAGACCTGGATCCACGAGGTCGACTTCCCCGGTATCGGGCCTCGCAAGGTGAAGACCACGATCGTGGTGGTCGACGACACGCTCCTCATGTTCGGCGAGGACATCAGCACGAACTGGGAAGAGGAGCACCGGCTCGCAGAGCTGGTGGCCAGGGCCCCGGTCATGATGACGATCGTCGACGCCGACGGGTCCGTCCGCTGGACCAGCCCCGGCACCCGGCAGGTGCTGGGCCGTGAGCCCGAGGAGCTCCTCGGCCCCCCTCAGCTCGACAAGATGCACCCCGACGACGCGCCGATGCTGCTCGCCGGGGTCGCCAGCATGCGCGGCACCCGCCGGCACGGCGAGAAGTCGGCCGGCACCATGGAGTACCGGATCCGGCACGCCGACGGGCGCTGGCGCTGGATCAACTTCACGGTCGAGGACTTCACGGGCGTGGAGCCGATCAACGGCGTGGTCTGCTACGGCCAGGACGTCACCGAGCAGCGAATGGCGGCCGAGTACGCGGCGCTCGACGGCGAGATCCACGGCGCAATCGTCGCCGGCACGCCCTTCGACCTGGTGCTCCAGAGCCTGTGCGACCGCCTCATCGAGATCCTCGACGCGACGGTCGTCTGGGTCGGCCTGGCCGAGGAGGACGGCACCGTGTCCGTCCGTGGTTCCGCCGGTCCCATCCGAGAGGTGTTCCGGGGCACCTCGCCCCGTTGGGACGACACACCGGTCGGCCGAGGGCCCGTGGGCGAGTGCATCCGCCAGCGCACCACGATCGTGTCGGACGTCGACGCTGCCCGCCGTGCCGGTCTCGACGACAGCGTCGTGCAGTCGCTCACCCGGCTCGGCATCAGCGCCGGCGCCGCCATCCCGCTCATCGCCGACCACCTCGCCGTAGGGGCGCTGGGCATCAACCTGGACGACCCGGCAAAGCTGGACGAGTCCACGATCGCCACCCTGGAAGGCATCGCCTCGTGGATCGCGGTCGCCATCTCCATGAACCGTGGCCGACAGCGGGAGCGGCTCCTCGCCGCAGCGCTCGCCGCCGCAGCCAACTCGGTCGCGATCACCGACTCGCGCGGCCGCATCACCTGGGTGAACGACTCGTACACGACCACCACCGGCCGTTCGTTCGCCGACGCCGTCGGCGAGATCCCCGAGCCGCTCGACGACCCGCTCGGCCGGAGCCCGCAGGCGCGTGAGATGTGGGCGGCCATCGGCAACAACCGCTCGTGGTCCGGCGAGATCACCGGCCGACGCAGGGACGGAGAGCTCTACCGGGTCATCAAGACCATCACCCCGCTGTTCTCGGCCTCCGACGAGATCGAGCACTTCGTGATCATCCAGGAGGACGTCTCCGAGCTCCGCGACGCAGAGCGGCAGCTGCAGCAGGCCACCGCCAACGACCTGCTCACCGGTCTGCCCAACCGCAAGTCGTTCCTCGACACGCTCGGCACCGCCGTCGACGCCCGCACCGAGTCCCGCGAGTGGACGGTCGTGGCGTGCCTCGACCTGGACAACTTCAGGTCGGTCAACGAGCGCGACGGCATGGAGGCGGGCGACCAGATGCTGGTCCGGCTCTCCGAGCGGCTGGGACGGCTGGTCCGGGCGGACGACGTCGTCGCCCGCCTCGGCGGCGACACGTTCGCCATCGCCGTCACCGGCATCGGCTCCAGGGACCAGGCCGTGCAGCGGCTCGAGCAGGTCCGGGCCCGGATCGACCGCTCGAACGCCGAGCTGCGCGGCGAGACCGTCTCGACCGGCGTCGTCGTGATCGACCCGGACGGTCCGCGCCAGACCGCCGCCGACGTCCTCCGGGACGCCGACCTGGCCATGCGGCGGGCCAAGACCGAGGGCCCGGGCGGGTTCGCCTTCTTCGACGAGGCCATCCGGACCGAGGTCGTCGAGCGCCTGCGGATGACCCAGGACCTTGCCGGGGCCATCGAGCGCGGCGACCTGATGGTCCACTACCAGCCGCAGTTCGCCCTCGGGTCCGGACGTCTGGTCGGGGTCGAGGCACTTGTGCGCTGGCACCATCCTGAGCGGGGCATGCTGCCGCCCGGGGCGTTCCTGCCGCTCGCCGAGGCCGCCGGGCTCATCCCGGCCCTCGACACGTTCGTCAGGGCCACCGCGCTCGCACAGCTCG
>CAJANQ010000306.1 GCA_903941145.1 uncultured Actinomycetes bacterium | reverse complement strand
GCGTGCGAGCAGGCCTCCAACCTCC
Organism: uncultured Actinomycetes bacterium; assembly: GCA_903941145.1. GTDB lineage: Bacteria > Actinomycetota > Acidimicrobiia > Acidimicrobiales > Microtrichaceae > CAJANQ01. The sequence continues at coordinate 2,458 of CAJANQ010000306.1, read as the reverse complement.
TGACCAAGGTCCTCGAGTGGGGGCGGCTCATGAGCTACCTCGAGCAGTCGACCCGGTACATCCCCTACGACGAGCGGCTGGGTGGCCGGTACCGCTACTACCGGGACCCCGAGGTCCTGGGCTCCAACCTCGGCGCCCGGTACGTCGGCGACATGGACCGGCTCTTCGAGATCTACTCGGAGCTCGCACGGACCGTCCAGGACTACTTCCGTGAGCGACACCCCAAGAGCGAGGCCGACTCCGACTTCGTCTACCGTCAGGCCATCCGGGCCAAGGCCTTCGACGCCGTGCGCGGCATCCTCCCTGCCGCCGCCATGTCGAACGTCGGTATCTACGGCTCCGGCCAGGGCTACGAGGCGCTCCTGCTGCGCATGCGGTCCCACCCGCTGCCCGAGGCCCGCATGTACGCCGACCTCATGCTCCACGAGCTCCGCAAGGTGGTCCCCAGCTTCTTGAAGCGGGTCGACCTCCCCGAGCGGGGTCAGGCCTGGTCCGACTACATGACCGGCACGCGCCAGGCCATGGAGGCCGTGACCTACGAGGTGCTCTCCGGCGACGAGGACCACGGTCCGTCGGCGCCGAACGTCACGCTCGTCGACTTCGACCCGGAGGGCGAGAACAAGGTCGTCGCGGCCATGCTCTACCCGTACACGAACCTGCCAGAGGCGCAGATCCTCGAGCGGGTCCGCTCCATGAGCACCGAGGACAAGATGTCGGTCATGCGGGCGTACGTGGGGGAGCGTTCCAACCGCCGCCACAAGCCCGGTCGTGCCCTCGAGCGCACCGACTACCGGTTCGACGTCGTGTCGGACTACGGAGCCTTCCGTGACCTGCAGCGCCACCGCATCATGACGGTCGAGTGGCAGACGCTCACGCCACGACACGGTTACACCCGTCCCGCTGCCATCGAGGAGGCCGGCCTCGCCGCCCAGTTCGACTCGGCGATGTCGATCTCCGCCGAACTGTGGTCAGACCTGTCGGAGCGCTTCCCGGAGCGTGCCGCCTACGCCGTGTCGCTGGCCTACCGGGTCCGGTACGCCATGCAGTTCAACGCACGCGAGGCCATGCACCTCATCGAGCTCAGGACCTCGGTCCAGGGACACCCGAGCTACCGCTCCGTGGGCCAGCAGATGCACCGTCTCATCGCCGAGCGCGCCGGCCACCGGGCCATCGCCGAGATGATGATCTACACGGACCATTCCGGCGAGCCCGAGCTCGAGCGGCTCGAGGCGGAGCGACGCGCCGAGGCCCGACGCTCCGCCGCCCAGGGCTGATCCTTCGACCGTCCCCACCCGGGCCGCGGTCGTATGTCTATGATGCGCCCCTTCCCACCCCGCTGAGTGGACTGAGGGCACGATGGACGACGAAAACGAGATCGAAGAAGAGCTCGACGACGAGGAACTTCTCGACGACGAAGAGCTGGACGGCGAGGAGCTTGCGGTCGACGAGATCGACCCCGAGATCGAGGGCGACGCAGTGGTCGCCGACGCCGAGGACGACGACGACGAGGACGGCGAGGTCCCGAAGGCCCTCCGGAAGCGTCCCGGCACCCCCGACGACGAGGACGACGACGAGGGCACCATCGGCGAGGACGACGTCGAGGCCGACCTGGACACGATCCTCAAGGATCGCATCGCCGCAGGTTCCGACGACGACGAGGACGAGGCTGAGGCCGAGGAGAAGCCAGAACCCGGCGACGCCGAGCGCGTGGCGGCCAAGACGGCCGAGGAGTTCAGCTGCTCGACCTGCTTCATGATCGTCCACCCCCGGCAGTTCGGCCGGAAGGACCATCTGACCTGCCCCGAGGGCTACGACCCCTGCCCCTCGATCAAAGAGGTCGAGAAGCGGCTCAAGAAGGCCGCCAAGAAGTAGCTGGTCCAAGTAGCCAGCCGCACCCTGTCGGGTGCATCCTTGTCCCGTGGACACACCAGAGCACGCAGGACCCGGCGGACTCCTCGAGGCCCCGCTCTGGGTGCTCGAAGAGCTGCTGGCCGTCGGCCCCCGGCTGGCGAGCCGTACCCGGCGTCAGGTCGAGGTCCTGCGCCGACTCGGTGGGGGAGTGCCGTGCGTCGGCCCCCTCGTCCGCCCGAAGGAGCAGGTGCGGGTCCCGGGGAGCGAGGCGCCCGAACGGGTGACTGTCCTCGACGTGCTCGCCGAGCCGGCCGACGACGACCAGGGCGGACCCGCAGGTCCTGACGCTCGGAGTGCCGCGTCGGCCGCCGCTGTCGTGGACGGCGCGCCCACCGAAGCAGCCGACGTTCCGGACGCTGCCGAGCTGCCCATCACCGACTACGACAGCCTTGCGGCGTCGCAGGTCGTGCCGAGGCTGGCGACGACGTCGAAGTGGTGATGCTCCGCGATGATTTTGACGGGGCGTGAGTCCGGGATCGGCGGGGGCGTGAGGGCTTGCCGATGAAAAAGCAGCGAGGCGCGCATCGCCCCCGGCTCCCGGAGCGGC
>CAJANQ010000305.1 GCA_903941145.1 uncultured Actinomycetes bacterium | reverse complement strand
GTCGTCGACGAGGAACTCAGGCGCCTGGGCGCGCTCGGCCGACTCGTTGGTCGCGAGGACGGTCTGTCCCTCGAACAGCTCCTCGAGCTCCGCCCGTGTCCAGTCCTGTTCGTCGCGGCCCACGTCGGCAACCTAGAACGGAATTCGACCCCCGGCATCATGCAGGGTGGCGGCTCCACCACAATGGATGTGAGCTTTCACAAGGAGACCCCGTATGGGACAGGCCAAGGACACGCTCGACGAGCTCAGGACCCCGGCGCGGGAACTCCGCCACCAGACCCCAGAGGTCTGGAAGGGCTTTGCCCAGCTGCACGGAGCCGCAATGGCCGAGGGCGAGCTCTCGGCCGGGACCAAGGAGCTCATCGCCTTGGCCATCGCCATCGTGAAGAAGTGCGACGGGTGCATCGCGTCCCACGCCAAGGCCGCCGCCGCCAAGGGCGTCACCAAGGAACAGGTCGCGGAGATGGTCGGCGTCACGATGCTCATGGAGGGCGGCCCCGCCACGGTCTACGGACCGCGCGCCTGGGACGCGTTCTTGGAGTTTGCGGAGCCGGACGACGCCGACACGTGACAGTCTGAGCACGTTCAGGCAGCACGACACCGTCCGGGGGGACGCATGCATGACGTAGTGGTCAAGGGTGGGCTCGTGGTCGACGGGACGGGCGCGCCGGCGCGCACGGCCGACGTCGCCATCACCGACGGTCGAGTCGTCGAGGTGGGTGACGACGTCGGGGCCGGCCGCCGGACGGTGGACGCCGACGGTGCCCTGGTCACGCCCGGGTTCGTCGACATCCACACGCACTACGACGGCCAGGCCACGTGGGACCCGTACCTGTCGCCGTCGTGCTGGCACGGTGTCACCACCGTGGTCATGGGCAACTGCGGCGTGGGCTTCGCCCCCGTGAAGCCGGACCGCCACGACTGGCTCATCGGCCTGATGGAGGGCGTCGAGGACATCCCAGGCGCGGCGCTGGCCACCGGCATCAAGTGGGGCTGGGAGTCGTTCCCGGAGTTCCTCGACACGCTCGACGGCCTGCCCAAGATGATGGACGTCGGCACCCAGGTGCCCCACGGCGCGGTGCGGGCGTACGTCATGGGCGAGCGCGGTGCGGCCAACGAGCCCGCCACGCCCGAGGACATCGCGGCCATGGCCGAGATCGTGCGCGAGGGCATGGTGGCCGGCGCGCTCGGGTTCTCGACCAGCCGCACCCTGGCCCACCGGGCCATCGACGGCGAGCCGGTGCCCGGCACCTTCGCGGCAGAGGACGAGCTCTTCGGGATCGGTGCGGTGCTCGGCGAGCTGGGCACCGGAGTGTTCGAGCTCGCGGCGGCCGGTGCGCTGGGCGAGGACCTGGCCGCCCCCGACCGCGAGGTCGACTGGATGGTCCGGCTGTCCGAGGCCATCGGCCGGCCCGTGAGCTTCGTGCTCTCGCAGAACAACGCGGACCCGCTCCAGTGGCGGCGGCTGCTGGACCTGGTGGGCGCGGCCAACGCGGCCGGTGCCCGCGTGAAGCCCCAGGTCCACGGCCGCACGGTCTCGCTGCTGCTCGGCCTGCAGACCTTCCACGCGCTGCAGTTCACCCCGACCTGGAACGAGCTCGGCATGGGCCTGCTCGGCTGGGAGGAGCAGTACCGACGGCTCGGCGACGCCGACGTGCGCCGCCGGATCGTGACCGACCTGTCCGCCTTGGACGACGACCCGATCGTGATGGGGTTCATGGACCCGGCCCGCACCTACGTGCTGGGCGACCCGCCGCAGTACGAGCCGGCGCCCGACCGGTCGGTCGACCGCATCGCGGCCGCCCAGGGCAAGGACCGCTGGGAGGTCCTCTACGACATGCTGCTGGTCGACGGCGGCCGGGAGCTCCTGAACGCCCCGGTACTCAACTACAGCGACGGCAACCTGGACGCGGCGTTCACGATGCTGTCGGACCCGTCCACGGTGTTCGGCCTGGGGGACGGCGGGGCGCACGCCAACCAGACCTGCGACGCATCCACCACCACGTTCCTGCTGACCCACTGGGTCCGGGACCGCGACGGCGACCGCCTGCCGCTCGAGGTCGCGGTGCAGAAGATGACGTCCGCCACGGCCGATCTCTACGGCCTCGGCGACCGTGGCCGGCTGCTGCCCGGCATGGTCGGCGACGTGAACGTGATCGACCTGGACCGGCTGCAGCTCCACCGGCCCGAGCGGGTCGTCGACCTGCCCGGCGACGCCGGCCGGCTGATCCAGCGGGCCGACGGCTACGTCACGACCATCAAGTCCGGCCAGGTCGTCATGTCCGCCGGCGAGACCACGGGCGAACTGCCCGGCCAGCTCCTGCGAGGTGCCCGATGACGTCCCCCTACGCCGATCTGTCCCCGACCCAGGTCACCGCCGCCTTCTGGGCAACGCTGTACGAGCGGGACTGGGACAAGATCCCCACGTTCTTCGACGAGGACTCGATCTACTTCGACGTGCCGACCGGTCCGAGCACG
>CAJANQ010000304.1 GCA_903941145.1 uncultured Actinomycetes bacterium | reverse complement strand
CACGTGGGTCGCGGCCCGTGGAGCCGGAGCGACCTGCGACGGTCGCCCGGCCGTCCCGTCCGGCGTGACCGACCCCGCCCAGGCCGTGGTCGTGCTCAACGGCTACCCGCCGCAGCACCTGGGCTGGCGCCAGTACCGGGCGCTCGGGGCGACGGCGCTCGACCTGTGCGCCGTGGCCGACGGACGCGTGGACGCGACCGTCGACTGTGCGACCGACGCCCTCGGACCCTGGGACTACCTGGGGGCCATGCTCGTGCTGTCCGAGGCCGGCTGCGTGGTGGAGGACCTGCACGGCCGCGACCTGGTGGACGTGCGTCACGACGCCCGTCGGACCCCTGTCTCGGCGGCTACCCCGGAGCTGCTGGGAGCGCTCAGGGGCGCGCTGCTCGCTGCACGCGACTGACGAGGGCCAGCCCCTAGGGTTTCGGCCGTGTGTGCCGCTCGTCGTTCCCTCCCGCTGGCCCTGCTCGCCCTGGCAGCCCTTGTCAGCGCCTGCAGCGGCACGACCCGCACACAGGTCGGCGCACCGAGCCAGACGACCGCGGTGTCGTCCGGCGCCAAGCGGTCGGCGGCCGGGCCCACCTCGACGACGACCACCACCGAGCCCCGCCGGGCGCGGACCGGGAGCGGCAAGCCGGTCACGATCGCGTTTGCGGGCGACGCCAGCTTCGAGGGGCTCGCCGGTGCGGTCACCTCCAACCCGACCGGGCTGCTGTCCGGGATCGCCCCGCTGCTGTCGGGAGCCGACGTCGCAGTGGTCAACCTGGAGGCTGCGCTCGGCACCAAGGGCACCCCGATGCCGAAGGCGTTCAACTTCCAGACCCCCGCTGCGGCCCTCGACGCGCTCAAGGCCGCTGGTGTCGACGCCGTGTCGATGGCCAACAACCACGGCATGGACTTCGGTGTGGCCGGGCTGCAGGAGTCGCTCGCGATCGAGCAGGCCAAGGGCTTCCCCGTCATCGGCGTCGGCCAGGACGAGGAGGAGGCGAACGCTCCGTTCGTCACCGAGGTGAACGGCCAGAAGATCGCCGTGTTCGCCGCGACCGACGTCCTCGACGACCCGCTCCGGACGCTCTGGGTCTCGGGTCCCGGGAAGCCGGGACTTGCCAGCGCCGAGGAGCCTCAGCAGGACGCGCTCGCGGCGCGGGTCGCCGAGGCCGCCAAGAAGTACGACACCGTGGCGGTGTTCCTGCACTACGGCACCGAGAAGCAGACGTGCCCGAACGCCCGGCAGCAGGAGCTGGTGCGGCTGCTCACCGGTGCTGGCGCCGACATCGTCGTCGGTGGCCATTCCCACCGCGTGCAGGCCGCCGGGTTCCTGGGCGACAAGGCGGTGGCCTACGGGCTGGGCAACTTCGTGTTCCGGGTGAACTCGCCGGCGAGCGCCGAGTCGGGAGTGCTGCTGGTCACCGCCACGGGCCACCAGGTCGACAAGGTGGAGTGGAAGCCGGCGACGATCCGCGGCGGGGTCCCGTACCCGGCGGGCACGTCGGGCGAGCAGCGGATGGCCCAGCTGCGCGGCTGTGCCGGACTGACTGCCGGGCCCACGGTCGCGCCCGGATGAAGGACGAGGCCTACCGCCTGTTCCTGCAGGTCTACCGGCGGTTGCCCCGTCCGGTGCGGCGGTGGGCGGTGAGGGCCGGCACCCCGAAGTACACGGTGGGCGCCATCTGCATCGTCCGCAGGGACGACGGACAGGTCCTCCTGGCCCGGCACTCCTACTGGAGCCGCTGGGGCACCCCGGGCGGACTGGCCAAACGGGGTGAGCACCCCGAGGTCGCTGCGGTCCGGGAGACCCGCGAAGAGGTGAACCTGGACATCGAGGTCCTGGGCGAGCCGGTGGTCGTGGTGGAGCCGAGGCCGCACCGTGTCGACTGCGTGTTCCTGGCCCGTCCGGTACCGGGTGCCGACCTGGCGCAGGTCCGGCCGTCGTCGCCGGAGATCGTGAAGGTCGGCTGGTTCTCGCTCGACGACCTGCCGGAGCTGCAGGTCGAGACGGCGACCGCGCTGGCCACGTTGGGGCGGGCCGGTCGGCTCTGAGCCGGCGCCCGTCGCAGCTGCCGGCTGGCTACGGTCGCCGGATGCGCATCCAGATCACCAACGACGACGGCATCGGTTCCGAAGGGCTGCAGGTGCTCGCCGCGGCGGTGCACCGTGCGGTCGCAGGCTCGGGTCACGAGGTGGTGGTTGCCGCCCCCTCCAAGGACTGGAGCGGGGCGGGTGCCAGCATCGGCATCTTCCGGCCGGACGAGCAGCTGTCGGTGGAGCGCATGGAGCTCGACGGCGCGCCGGGGGTCGAGGCCTGGGCGATCGACGGTCCGCCGGCGCTCACCGTGCTGGCCAGCCGGCTGGGTGCGGTCGGGGACCCGCCCGACCTGATCGTCTCCGGTACGAACGCGGGGTGGAACAACGGTCGGCTGGTCCTGCACTCGGGCACGGTCGGCGCGGTCCTGACGGGACAGAACTT
>CAJANQ010000303.1 GCA_903941145.1 uncultured Actinomycetes bacterium | reverse complement strand
CGCGGCGGTGCTGCGTCCGGGCCAAGACCCACGAGGTCACGCATGAGCCAGATCGTCGAGCCGATCCAGGGTCCTGTTCTCGACGAACCGCTCGCGCCCGGCGCCGTCGAGGCGCCCCGTCTCGCCCGGCACCAGATCACGCTCGCCGACGGACACCAGGTCGGCGTGACCATCGCAGGCAAGGGCGTGCCGCTCGTCGTGGTCCACGGTTTCTCGGTCGAAGGGTTCCTCTACGCGCAGTCCCTGTCCCGGCTCGTCTCCATGGGGTTCCGGGTCATCGCCATCGACACCGCCGGCCACGGTGCCACCCAGGGTCTGCCGCTCTCCGGCCAGAACCTGAACGAGTACGCCGCACTCCTGGGCCGGGTCGTCGACGACCTGGGCATCACCCACTACCTGCTGGCCGGCCACTCGATGGGTGGACAGCTGGTGACCCGTCTTGCCGCGAGCCGGCCGGAGCAGGTCATGGGCGTCGTGCTCATCGACGCGATCGTGGGCGACACCTGGGACCGGATGGTCTACCTGTTCCGCGTCGCCCCGCCGCTGCTGTCCGCAGTCGGGACCGCGCTCATGGTCGACTCGGCCATGGTGGTGCCGGCATTCACCGACCCCCGCCAGGCCACCAAGCTCCTGCGGCTCGTCGTCCCGACGCTCTTCGGCCACGTGACGCACCCGTGGCGGCTGCTGGGGCCGACGGCGTCGATCCTGCGGACCCGGTCGAGCCGTTACGCCCTCGACGAGATGGCCGAGCACGGCGTGCCCCTGTTCGCACTGCACGGCACCCGCGACATCGGCGTGCCGCTGCAGACCTCCAAGGACGCAGTGCGTCGCACCGACGGTGTGCTGGTCGAGGTCCACGGTGCTGGGCACTCCTGGCCGCTGCGCGACCCCGAGACGCTCCCGGCCATCGTCGCCGAGCTGATGGCGGCCGAGCTGGGCGACGCGATCCGCGACGGACTGCGTGGGGCCGGGCTGACCTCGGCGGAGCCGACCCTCGAGGACGTCGAGTCGGTCTGCTACACCCCGAACGCCCGGGTGTTCTCGCTGCAGCCGGCCACCGGACGGCGCACCGTGGTGGGCCGACACCGGCGTCCCAAATACCGCTGGACCACCACCCGCTGATACCGTCTCCGGGCCCGCAGCCGCGGGACCGCGCCAGCACGTCGCGGAGGTGACCGGTCTGTGGGCCAGTCGCTGACGACGCGTGCCGGGGCCGGGTCAGACACCCACACCGCAACCACGGAGACGCCACTATGGGCAATCGTCAGCCCACCCACCTGCCGGCCAAGTCCGACACCATCGCGAAGTTCGGCAAGAACGAGAAGGACACCGGCTCGGCCGAGGTCCAGATCGCGCTCCTCACGGACCGCATCAACCACCTCACCGAGCACCTCAAGTCCCACAAGAAGGACCACCACTCCCGTCGTGGTCTTCTGATGCTGGTCGGCAAGCGCCGCCGGTTCCTCGACTACATCAAGGCGAACGACGTCGAGCGCTACCGCTCGCTCATCGCCGAGCTCGGCCTGCGCCGCTGAGCCACCCCTCGCCGGTCCTCATCGGGCCGGCACTGCCACCAGCAGCACCTCGACCGTTCCTTCGTCGCGCACCTTGAGCCCCGGGGGCTGAGGGGTCTCGATGCCGAAGTCGGCGAAGACCACGGGGATGCTCCCGAGCACCTGGACCTCGTCCGCCGTCCAGCGGACCTCGAGGTTGGTGGTCACCGGTCGGGACTGGCCCTTGAGGGTCAGCGTCCCCGTGGTGGGAACCTTGGCCGTCGCTCCCAGCTCCGGCACGGTGCCGAGGTCGACGACGTCGGCCTCGAACGTCGCCGTGGGGAACTGGGCGGTGTCCATGATGGAGCCGGCGAACCGGCCGTCGCGGAACGACGAGTCCGACGTGATGGAGGCGACGTCGACCGTCGCCCGGATGTCGGTGACCTGTGTCCCCGCCACGGTGAAGCCGCCGGTCACCTTGTTGGTCCGTCCGACCGCCTCGATGTTCTGGACGCCGCCGAGGCGGTCCTCGAGCACCCGGTAGCCGGCCTGCGACTTGTCGGTCAGCTTCCACGCGCCGTCGGGCGACCCTGCGGCCGTCGTCGGCGCCCCTCCGTCGCCTGCAGTCGTGCTGGTCGACTCGTCGAGGGACAGCGGAGCGGGCCCGTCGCCCCCTCCGAGGGTCAGGAACGCCACGACCCCGCCGACCACCACGAGGGCGGCCGCTGCG
>CAJANQ010000302.1 GCA_903941145.1 uncultured Actinomycetes bacterium | reverse complement strand
GTCCCGCCCGAGATCGCCGCACCGCCGTCGAGCGGGATCTTGCCGCCGGCGACCGACGCGATCGATCCGGACATGAAGTACGAAGGCTCAGGCCGCGGGCCGTCACCGTTGTCGAACCCAGCGCTCTGGTAGACGCCGCCGAACGGGATGGCCGTGCCGTTCAGCGACACCGACCCCGAGACCGTCAGCGAGAAGTCCGAGGACGACGCGTAGGTGCCCGACATCACGAGACTGCTGTCGCCGTTGACCATCGAGTAGTTGACGGACTTGGACACCGCGATGACGCCGCCGGAAGTCTTGGCAAAGGTGATGGTGAGGTCGGTCGACGGCGTCCAGCCAGCGGGCAGGTCGACGAGGAGCTCGCCGCCGGCGGTCAGGCGGACCGAGCCAGTCACTGCGCCACGGTCGAAGCTCACGACACCGGTGACCGTCCGGATCCCGGCGTCACGGTCGACGCCGAGGATCGAACCGGTGCCGTTGGCGACGTCGATCCGCCACTGCTGCGGGCCGGAGAAGGTGAACGTGCCCCGCATCGTGAGCTGCTCGTCGACGAGCGACATCCTCGTCGACAGCGACCACTTCACGACACCTGCGGTGTTCTTCACCGTGCCGCCGATGGCCGCGGTGTCGACCGACAGGCCCGGGATGGACGCCGGCCGCCAGGTCGCGGTCGTCGAACCCGTGCTGGTGAGGGTCCAGTTGCTGCTGTCCACGAACGACAGCCGGGAGTTGACCAGTAGCGACTCCGGGGCGCCCAGCGACAGCACTGCGGTGCCGGTCACACCGGGGCGGTCCTGGGTCATTCCGACCGTCGGCGACAGGACGGGCACACCGTTGATCGAGCCGGTCGGCCCCACGCCGTTGAACGACCAGGTGGTCCTCGAGGCTCCGCCGTAGCCCACGCTCCGGTACTCGCCCTTCAGCGGGATGCTCGACCCGGCGAACGCGACGCCGCCCGACCCGACCAGGCGGTAGCTCCCGTCGGGCTGCAGCCCACCAACCATGCCGAGCCAGTTCCCGGGCAGAGAGGTGGACAGCCACACGTTCCCTCGGAGTGCCGACGCCGCATAGAAGACGTGCAGCACGGCGCTCTGGTTCCACTCGGGCACCAGTCGCGGGTGGGACCCCATCGCGACCGACACGCTCGAGGTGATGACCCCGCGGGACGACGAGATCGTGCCGGTGAAGGCCGACGGGCTGAGCGCGACGCCGCCGATCGTGCCGGAGCCCCCGTCGACCGTCACGGTCCAGCTGGTCCGGCTCCTGCAGCGGTAGGCACCCGCGAACCACGTGCCGCCGGGCCCCTTGACGAGGACCCTGCCCGCTGTCCCGCGGCTCCCTCGTTTGGCCGAACCCCGGGTCACCAGTCCCTTGCCGACGATGCAGGTCTGCCCGCTCGCGGTCCGGACGGCCCCCGAGTCACCGAGCCGCTCCGCCGCTCCAGCCTGGGGCACGAAGGTCAACGACGCCACGCCGGCCGCTGCGGCCAGGAACAGCAGTGCAGCCAGCCGGGTCCGGCGCAGGAAGGTGACGGCCGAGGAGGAACCTCGAGCAGGAAGGGTTGACATCAAGGTCTGCTTTCGCCTGGGTACTCAGTGAGTGCATCGCAGTATGCACTCACTGAGTACCTATTCCAAGCCTTGTGTTCAGTCCCCTAGGGTCGGGTCGTGCCAGCTGCCGCCAAGCCCCAGCGCAAGAGCGCCGACGAGTCCCGGCAGATCCTGGTGACGACGTGCATCGACCTGCTGCTCGAGCACCCGGTCGAAGAGGTCACCAACCGCCGACTCGAGGAGGTGACCGGCCTCAACCGGTCCTACGTGACCCGCCTGTTCGGGACCCGTGACGGCCTGCTGCTCGAGGTCGCGAGAGAGCTGGAGCACCGGCTCGCCTCACGCCTCTCGCCGGACCCCTCACAGATTGACGTCGCACAGATCATCTCCGACCCCGAGGCGCAGCTCCGAGCGCAGCTCTCCATGTGGCTGATGGGCAGGGGCCACGACGGGTTCGACCTGTTCAGCGGCAACCGGTCGATGGCCGAGGAGGTTGCGCAGCGCATCGAGCTCATGCTCGGTTCCAGCCCGCGGGCGGCTCGCGCCCTGGCGCTGCACATGCAGATGACCGCCGGCTTCATCGCACTGTTCAGCGGGCCGATGCAGCTCGACGAGCAGACCGTGCGCGACGTGCTCGACGTCGCGCAGCTGCAGCTCCTGCACAGCGGACCGCTCGTGGAGCAGCTCGGCTGGTAGTCCTCCCTGACGGCGGACCGACCGGCTCAGGCCAGCGGGTGGCCGGTCGCGTCGTGGATCCAGAACAGGTCGGCGCTGAACAGCCGCTCCTGCCACCACTGCGGGGAGTTCCCGACCAGCGTCTGGTAGTCCCAGTAGTCCTTCCACATCGTG
>CAJANQ010000301.1 GCA_903941145.1 uncultured Actinomycetes bacterium | reverse complement strand
GCTGCTGACGCTCAACTGGCACTGCGTGGGTGAAAAGGCAAAATGAGTGCTGTGTCTGCCGCTCCGCACCCGTTCCTCCAGAACGTCACTGCCGAAGCGATCGTCGACGCAGCGCTGTCGATCGTTGGTGCGGGCCCGGTCGCTGAGTTGACCGTTGAACAGGTGCAGCTTGAGGCCGGTGCCTCGACCAGCTCGATCTACCACTACTTCAGGAACCGGCAGGGCCTGCTGGCCGCGGTCGAGAAGGAGCGCTACCGCCGACTGGCGCTCGCCGAGGACCGGAGCCATCTCGAGAGCGGCGCAGGCTCCCAGACCTCTGACGAATTCCTGCAGTTCATTGCGGACCAGCTCGTCAGGATTGCCACTGAACCCGACGCCGTCGAGGTCCGCCAGCAGCGGCTTCGCATGGCCGCGGCCGCGCTCGACGACGACGACGTCTTCGAGCGGATGTCCATCATCCAGGCCGAGATGTTCCGGGTCATCGGTGAGCTGGTGGCTGACGGTCAGCGGCGCGGTCTGGTCAACCCTGCCATCGACCCCGTCGCCTACTGCGCCTGGTTCCACGGGATGACGCTCGGCCGCACCGTGACGGAACGGACCTTCACCAAGGTCGAGGCCTGGCTCGCCGTGGCCATCCCGGCCGCACTCGCCCCGCTGCGCCTGCCGGCCGAGTAGCCGGTTCACTCGCCCCAGGACGGGTCGGCGGTGAACTCGACCGTGAGCCACGGCTCGAACGGCAGGTCTCGGAGCACCGCCTCCAGCAGTTCGCGGGCCATGGTCCGGAGCATCCGCAGCGGCGGCAGCGTGAACACGACCGCGGCCACCAGGACGAGCGCCGGATCGATGTAGGCGGCGGCCGCCGTGAACCCGGCGCGGGTCAGGACTCCGGCGACGACGAACGCCAGCAGCATCCCCAGGCCGAAGATGCCGGCGGCGCGCCACGCCCTCGACGCCGATCACGAGCGGCGCAAAGCTCTCCCGGCCGAGTCGCTCACGGGGTTCCGCCGTACTACCAGCCAGCGTCCTTGAACGCTTGCAGCGAGGCGAGTGCGGCGGCCATGACTTCGTCGTCGGTGCGTGCCGCCCAGGCCCTTGCCATTGTGCCGCCCACCAGACCGAGCAGCACCGGCTGTCCGGTCGGGCCGGCCAGGTCGTACCACTCGATGTACGGGTCGTCGGCTGGCGCGGTGCGGGTCCACTGCTCGCCGTGGTCGCCCCACCAGCGCTCGTCCCACCGCAGCCAGACTTTGTCGAGCACGCCCATCGAGAGTCCGTCGACCGCGTCGCGGTGGGTCTCCGGGAGCGGCGGGTCGAACCGCACCGCCCCGGACTTGAGGACCCCGAGGGGCAGAGTGACGACGGCCCGGTCGCCGGTGACGGTGCGGCCGTCCGTCGCGGTGACCGTGACCCCGTCAGCGCTGTGCGCGACGGTCGCGACGGGCCAGCCGAGCTCGGTCGGGATGCCGTCGAGCAGGTCCTTCACGAGTGCGGCGTACCCGCCCACGACGAGCAGGTCGTTCCCTTCGGTGCCCTCGCCGAGCCCCTCCCAGGCGGAGAGCTCGCCGGGGTCGGCGCCGTACTCGGTGACGATCTCGCTGCGCAGGAACCGGTCGAGCTCGGCCGGGTCGGCCGTGGCACCCGACTGCACGAGCGCCTCGGAGACCGAACTGTCGGCGTCCTGCTCCTCGGCCCACTCGAGCGCATCGGCGAGCGCCGCTTCCGGCCCGGCGTCGGCGGTGTCCGGCTGCACCTCCTTGCCGTCAGGCCCGAGCACAGACTCCGAGTAGTCGAACGGCACGGTCCGCACGCCGAGGGCGGCCAGGTCCTCGCGGAGGGAGCTGGCACCCACGTCGTGGACCCAGTTCGCGCCCCGCTCGACGGGGAACCCCCAGCCAGCCGGCTGCACGGTGTCCAGACGACCGCCGACCCGGTCGCGACCCTCGACGACGACCACGTCGTGACCCTCGTCGACGAGTCGCCGTGCAACGGTCGCGCCTGCCATGCCGGCGCCGACCACCACGACCCGCTCCGGCCCGTCGACGTCGTCGAGGATGCGGTCGGCCGCAGCGTTTCCCGACTCCGCCGCGCCGTGGACCGTCGACGGACTGTCAGTTGCAACATGCTCCCCTGCGAGGAGGAGCACCCCGTCGCTGATCGGTCGGGAAAGGGTCACCCGCAGCGCCGGTGTCGCACCGACGCCGAGGAACGAGTAGCTGCCGAGGGTCCAAGGGTCGGTCGACCACGAGGTCCTCACCATCCCGACGGGCGGCGGCACCACGGTCGCTCGACCAGCCGACGCCGTCGTGGAGGAGGCAGCGCTGGGCCGGGGAGAT
>CAJANQ010000300.1 GCA_903941145.1 uncultured Actinomycetes bacterium | reverse complement strand
GAACCCGAGCGCGGCGTCCGCCCGGACCCACTTGGCGACCTGGAAGTCGTCGCCGGCGAGGGTCGTCACGTTGGCGGTGTCGGTGCAGTAGAGCCCCGTCCCGTAGGCCGCGCCGTCGGTGACCGAGGTCGCGTTCTTGCAGGTGAGCCCCTCGTTGGCACCCGACGCACCGGCGGAGTTGGTCACGACCTGTCCGGCCACGACGCCCGGCGACAGCTTCACGTTGAACGTGGCCTGGATCTTGCCTCCCGGAGGCAGGGTCCAGCCCGGGAACGACCACGACAGCTTGCAGACCCGGTTGGGGTCGGTGCACCCCGGCGGCGCACCGGCGTCGCCGCCCGTCACGGCCGTGTAGGTGACGGTGGGCGGCGTCGGGTAGCCGGCGGGGAGCACGTAGCTGAGCAGGTAGGGCTGGCCCGCCGGCGCACCGGCGATCACGGGCTCGAAGGTCAGGCCGGCCGGGAGTGGGTCGACCACCACCGGGTCGACCACGGCGTCGGTGCCGGTGTTGGTAGTGACCAGGCTGAACGGCGCAACGTCACCAGGTCCGATCCGGCTGTCGGGACCCTTGTCGAGCTGGAGCTGCGCGGTGCCCTGCACCACGTCGAGCGTGGCGGAGACCGGCGGGATCGAGAAGGTGGTGCCCGGGGTCTGGAGCTCGGACTCGCCGGCGCCGTCGGTGGTGTCGACGAGCTGGTCGGGCACCGGTGTGGTGCCGTCGGACGCCAGGAACTGACGGACCTCGGCGTCGAAGCACACCGTCGCGTTGGTGCACGACCCGGTGGTCGGGAAGTTCGGGCTGGGGAGGATCTCGTACCCGTTGTTGGAGTTGGTGAACGTGAACCGGATGCCCTTCACGTCGGCCGCCGTCACTCCCCCCGGGATGCCGGGCGAGCTGCTCGACGTCCGAGAACCGGTGATCCAGATGCTGGAACCGCACCCGGTGGTGCACACGTCCACCTGGACGCGGTTGGCACCGTGCGGGAAGTCCACCTTGATGTTGCCCTTGAAGATGGTGGCGTCGAAGAAGTCGACGTCCGCGTCGGTCAGGACCATCCGCTTCAGGTAGAGGGTGCCGGTGTTCTGCGCCTGGTGCTTCACCTGCACGACCTGCGCAGGCAGGCCGGGCTGCGGGCGGAACACCCGGTCTGGCGAGATGACCTTGTTGATGCTGGCGCCCGAGGTCGGGTTGGCCACGCCGACCGCCGTGGTGTTGCAGAACTGCTTGGCCGGGTCCGGCCGGTCGATCCCGATCTGCGCGCAGTTGCGGAACGAGGCCCCCACCGGGACCGAGCTCCGGACCTTCACCGAGTAGCCCACCCGGAACGTCGCGCCGACGGGGAGGTTGCCCGTGACCGTCAACCGGATGCCCTTCGCCCGCGCCAGCAGCGCCGCGTCAGACGCCACGTACGGCACGTAGGCCGACACGTTCGGGTCGTAGACCTCGAGCGTCGACGGCGGCGAGGCGGTGGTCGCCCGCAGCGCCGTCAGCTGGACCAGGTTGAACGAGTTCGTCGACGCAGCCGGGTCCGGCGGGTCGACCAGCACGATGTTGGAGACCGGGATGTTGCCGGTGTTCTTGAAGCTCAGGGCAAAGTCGAGGTCCTGGCCCGGCACGATCGAGCTCACGCCCGTCGTGGTCTTCACGCCGTTGCCGATGTCGGGCCGCGGGTTCTGGACCTGTGCGGTCGCGCACGCGTCGGCGGTCGACGACCCGGTGCCGTCGGGGTTCGAGGACAACTTGGTCTCGGCGCAGTTGGTGAGCCCGCTCGAGACGTCAGAGGTGTCGACCCGCGCCGCAGTGCCGTGCAGCTCGAGCGACCCGGCCGCAGACGGCGCGATGAGACCAGCGCCCGAGCCGTCGGCACCGCTGAACACCACGACGACCGAGCCGGGGAACACGTCCGGGTCGCACCCCAGGTCGGTCAGGGTGACCGAGGTCGGGGGTGCGGTGAGCACTACGTCGGCCGGGTCGGCGCCCGACCGGCAGTCGACGGAGACCGTGGCCTGGGTCGCGCCCGCCGGGAAGTTGATCCGGGCCTTGGTGGTGTCGATCTTGGAGAACTCGTTGAGCGCGCTCGGGCTGGGCTCGGCGATCTGCATGAGCGGCACCGGGAAGGCCGACCGGTTGGTCGCCGTCATCGCCATCGTCACGCCGGAGTTCTGGCCCACGACGATGTGGCCGTCGGCGGCCCAGTTCCCGTCGCCGTCCGAGAACATCTTCTTGGAGGCGCCCACCACGGAGCTGCCGGGCAGGATCGTGTAGCGGTCGCACGCGTCGGTACCGAACGTCTCGGTCGACGACGCCTCGACCACCCTCGGCGTCGCACAGTTGTCGATCCGCTGCGACGTGCTCGGGTTGAGCTCCGCGCCCGTCGAGCGCAGCGTGTCCCGCAGCTCAAGGCCAAAGGCCACCCGCCCGCCGTCGGCGGAGAACGGCAGATCGGCGCCGCTGCTGCTGGAGAACCGGTAGCGGACGCCCACCGCGTCGGCCAGCGTGTTGCCGCCGTCCGAGAGCGTGAACGGGGCCGTCCCGGACTGGGGCCCGACCGTGGTCCAGTCGCCCTCGGCACACGGGGCGTCGGCGACCGGCAGCAGGCACAGGTCGACGAACACCTGGTCGGCACCCGGCGGGTAGGCCTCGAGGATCCCGGCCGAGGTCAGGTCGAAACGGTCCCAGACCGCGACGGTGGAGTCCTCCACCGCGACCTCTTTGACCTGGGTCGAGGTGGACGAGCTGTTGCGGCCGGTCACCGTGACTGTGCTGTCGGGGCTGGTCAGCGCCAGACCGGACGCGGGCGACCACGACTTGGTGGCAGCTGCAGCCGGGGCTGTCGGCACCACGGCCGTCACGTCCACCGACGAGTCGACCGGGTCGCCGTTGTCGGCGTCGACGGTTCCGGTGTTGGAGATCACGTCGCCGTCGAGGACCGGGGTCTCGACCGGCAGCCGGACGCCGATGCCGAACGACTGGGACGAGCCCGCCGGCAGACCGGTGGCACCGGCGGCGATCGGCACCTTGTAGCGCACCGTGAGGAGCCGGGTGGCCGGGTCGTAGGTGACCTCGCGGAGGGTGTTCGACTGCGGCAACGAGGTGACCTCGAGCTCGGCGGGGAGCGTGTCGGTGACCGTGAAGTTGACGCAGTCCTCGACGAGCGAGGAGCAGGACCCGACGAGCCGGTACTCGAACGCCTCGCCCGGTCGGGGGGTGGCGAGCGTCGTCGACTTGGTGAGCGAGAGGGTCGCGGTGCCGGCCGACGCACGCGGGACCGAGATCTCGGTGAGTCCGGACGGAACGGTGGTGGTCGGAGCAGGGCGCGCAGCCGGGACCGTGGTGGGAGCAAGGGTGGTCGTCGGTGCCGCGGTCGCCGGGGTCGTGGTCGCCGGGGTCGTGGTCGAGGTCGGCCCGTCCGG
>CAJANQ010000299.1 GCA_903941145.1 uncultured Actinomycetes bacterium | reverse complement strand
GCTCGTTCGTGTACCGGAACCGGCCGGCGAACACGTTCTCGGTGGCATAGCTGGTGCCGTCGGCCACGGTCAGGAGTGCGACGAGCAGGGGCAGGTAGTCGGTCGCCAGACCCGGGTACGGCAGCGTGGCGACGTTGGTGGCCGTGCGCCGGCCCGTCGCCATGGCCCAGAGCCCGTCGCCGTGCGGCGAGACCCGCACCCCGGTGTACCCGAGCTTCTCGAGCAGCAGTCCCATGTGGTCGTGGCGCACGTTGGTCAGCGAGATCTCGCCGCCGGCCACGCCCAGCATGGCCAGCAGCGTTGCCGCCTCGATCCGGTCGGGGATCACCGTGTGCTCCACCGCACGCAGCCGCTCGACGCCCTCGACCCAGATGGTCGGGCCGCCGGCGCCCAGCACCTGCGCACCCATGCGGTTCAGGAACGCAGCCAGGTCGGCGATCTCGGGCTCGCGTGCGGCGTTGTGGATCGTGGTCCGGCCCTGGGCCAGCACGGCGGCCATCAGCACGTTCTCGGTGGCGCCCACGCTCGGGTACTCGAAGGTGATCTCGGCGCCGGTGAGCTGCTCCGCCACGCCCTCCACCACGCCGTCGCCGACCGTGAACTTGGCGCCGAGCGCCTCGAGGCCGCGCAGGTGCATGTCGATGGGCCGGGTCCCGAAGTCGTCGCCGCCGGGGAGCGACAACCGCACGCTGCCGGTCGCGGCGAGCAGCGGGCCGATCAGCGCCGTCGACGCCCGCATGCGCTCGACCAGCTCGGCGGGGGCCTCGGGCTGGACCTCGGCGCCGCGCACTACCTCGAGCGCTCCGTCGTTGCGCCGCTGGGTCGTCATGCCGAGTGCATGGAGCACGCCGCACATGTGGTGGACGTCGGAGATTTCAGGGACGCTGCGCAGCACGTACCGGCCCTCGGCCAGCGTGCACGCCACCATCAGCTTGAGCGCGGAGTTCTTGGCCCCACCGATCGGGACCGAGCCGGAGAGAGGCCCCGAAGGGCGCACGACGAACTCAGACACGGCCCCAAGTATGGACGGCCGCCCGGTCCCCCACCGCAATGCCCCGGTAGGGTCGCGCCTGGTGCCGCGCCTGACCCAGAACCTCGAGCTCGACGCCGCCGCGCTGGCACGACGGCTGCGGCCGCGCGACGACCTGCTGGTCAAGGAGACCTCGCCGGAACCGCCCCCGCCCGAGGACGCCTCGAGCGGCACCGTGACCTACGGCGTCGAGGAAGGACCGTTCGACCAGTACGAGCGCACGGTCGAGTGGACCGCCCAACCCGACGGCTCCACCACGGTCACCGAGTCGTTCCGGTGGAAGGCGGCCATCCCCTACTGGGGCGGCCTCTACCGGCCACTGGCCACACGGGCGCTCCGGGACGGGATCGCCCCGGGACGCCGGCCGTGGTGGTCCACCCCCGACCGTCTGAACGCCCGGCAGTCCACGCTGATCGCAGCGATGGCGCTGCATTCGATGGTCGGCGGCGCCCTGTTCGCCGTGCTGACGCAGGTGCTGACGTTCGCCTCGGCCGACCTGGGCAACGGCTCGAGCGGACAGCAGGCGGACGTGTTTGCCGTCGTGCGCCTCGGTGTGGTGGTCACCGTCGTCGTCACCGCACTGGCCGACAAGGTCGGGCGACGACGAATCGCCGTGTGGTCGTTCGCCGCCGCGGCGGTGCTCACGATCGCCTCGGCCGCGGTGCCGACGCTGGCGGCCCTGACGGTGCTGCAGCTCCTGGCGCGGAACCTGGCCATCGCCGGCCTGCTGTGCGTCGACACGATCGTGATCGAGGAGCTGCCGGCCGGGTCCAGGGCCATGGCCAGCGGACTGGGCGCCATGGCGTTCGGACTGGGCGCAGGACTGGTCATCATGTGCCTGCCGCTGGCCGGGGTGTCCACGTGGGGCTGGCGGCTGGTGTTCCTGCTCGGCGGACTGACGCTGCCCCTGCTGCTCCACGCCCGGCGCTACCTGCCGGAGAGCGGCCGGTACACGCAGTTGGCCGAGGAACGACGACGGCGCACGGCCGACCAGACGCCGGCGGCGGGCGGCCGGGTGCGCGTCGGACGGTTCGCCCTGGTCGGCACCCTGTTCCTGCTCGTCAACGTGTTCGTGGCGCCGTCCTCCCAGCTCCAGAACGACTACATGCGGACCACTCGGGGCATGAGCGCCACCCTCATCGCCGTGCTGCTCATCACGACCAGCACCCCGGGGGCGCTCGGGATCGTGGTAGGTGGCCGCTGGGCCGACACTCGTGGGCGACGCGCTGCGATCGTCCCGGGATTGATCGGCGTCGGCGTGTTCAACGCCATCTTCTTCTCGGTCAGCGGCGCGCCCATGTGGGTGGCCTCGCTGTTCGGTTCGGTCGTCGGGGCCCTCTGCATCCCCGCGATGGGCGTCATCGGGTCCGAGCTGTTCCCGACCTCACGCCGCGGCACGGTGCGCGGCGCACTGTCGGCCCTGGGGGTCGCGGGGTCGGTACTCGGGCTGCTGCTGGCCGGTCGGCTGGTCGACGCCCGCGGCTACGGGTGGACGTTCACGATGCTGGCCATCGCCCCGGTGACCGCCGGGTTCCTGGCACTCCTGCTCCCCGAGTCGAGGGGCAAGGAGCTCGAAGAGCTCAACGAGTGACCGAGCTCGAAGAGCTCAACGAGTAGCCGGCAGCGAGAGCCACTTCCTGACCGTGCGGGCCACGAGCTCGTCGCAGCCCTTCAGCTCGTGGCGGGCACCGGGGACGGTGACCGACGTGACGGGCCCGCCCACCAGTGACAGCGCCGCCGCCAGCTCGTCGGGGGTCCCGAACGGGTCTCGGTCGCCCGAGACGAACAGCGCCGGCACGTTCACGTCGGGCAGGTGCTCGGTCCGCAGGTTCTCCGGCTTGGCCGGCGGGTGGAGCGGGTAGCCCAGCAGCAGCACCCCGGCGGCCGGGAGCGGGTCGCCGTCGGGCCGGCCCGCCACCGCCATCGTGCACATGCGCCCGCCCATCGACCTGCCGCCCAGGACCAGGTGCTCCGGTGAGGTGCCCAGCTCGGCGCACACCTCGGCCACGGCGTCGCGCACCGCAGCGACCAGCACCGGCGCCCGGTCGGGGGCCTTCCGGCCGGCCAGCCGGTACGGAAAGTCGCGACGGAACACGGGGAGCGGGTCAAGGGCGTCAGCCAGCGCGACCAGCGACGGGTGGTCGGACGCCGTGCCCGCGCCGGGGAACAGGACCACGCCGTGCACCTGGGCCGGGCGTCGACGACGGGCCATCAGCCGAGGAGGATGCGCCGGGCCTCGGACAGCTCAGCGATCCGCTGCGCGGCGTGGTCGTCCGCCGCGCCGTGGTCGGGGTGCGCGTCACGGAGCCGGTCGCGGAACGCCCGCTGGACGTCCTTGCGGGTCGGCACCGGGCCGGACCGCAGGTCCAGGATGCCGATCGCCCACGCCACCGGGTCGCCGACCGCGGTCACCGACATGCCGGACACCCGGCCGCTCAGGTGGGTGATGAGCGCGTCGCCCATGCCGCCGCGCCAGCCCATCGCCCGGCGCAGGGTGGTCATGACGGCGGTGCGGGTGCCGTCGGGCAGCGTCGCTGCGGCGTACAGCGCGCACAGCACGTGCTGTGTGGGCGAGCCGTTGCCCTCGTCGAGCTCGATGCGCAGCTCGTCGCCCTCGCCGTGGAGCTGGTGCACGCACCGCTGCAGGCCGACCGAGTCGAGCTGGAGCCGGTGGCGCAGCCGGGGCTGGGGCACCTGGCCGACTCGGTCCAGGTGCGAGATCAGTGCCGCAATCTCGTCGTGGTCGTCGGCGTGCAGCTCCCTGGCGAACCGGGCCACCACTGCACCGAGGAGCAGGCCGCCGTAGCCGGGTGCCGGGTCACAGGGCAGGTCGAGGTCGCCCAGCGCGAGTCGTCGCGTCGGGGCGATGGGTCGGGAGTAGAAGGCCTCCACCTCGGCCAGCAGCACGGCCGAACCGTACCGTGGCGCCGCCGCTCGCCCGCAGTCGCCCGGTGTGCCCCGGGGCAGGTTCAGACGTACTGGGCGACCAGCGCGCGCAGTGCCGAGGCGAGCTCCGCCACCCCTGCGTCGTCGGTCGGCTCCTCGGACCCACCGTCCAGGGCAGCGGCCAGAGCTGCGGCCTGGCCGACGAGCCGCTCCCACGCAGGGGCGTCGAACCCGAACGGGAGCCCCATCCGGCCCAAGTCGGCAGCGGACTCCACCGCGTCGACGGTGGCCCGGGCGTCGGAGGGCTTGCGGCCCAGCCGGTCGGCCGCCACAAAGAGCCGGTCGAGCACCTCGTGGAGCACCAGGCCGTCGTCGGCGCCGCCCTCAGGGTCGTCAGGGAGCGCGTCGAGCAGCTGGTCGACCTGGTCCTCGTCAGAGGCGTGCACGACCAGGTCGCCGTCCACGTTCCACTCGAACGGCACGGCAGCGTCAGAGAGCGCCTCGACGAGCTCGGTCTGGAGCGCGGCCGACCAGCCGGACACCTCGTACACCGCCTTGGGGGCGGCCGCGTCGAGCGCGGGCGCCGCCGCAGCGAGGACCTCGGTGATGATGCGGTCGACGACGTCCTCGTCCGTCTCGTGCACGGTGACCTCGGTGCCCTGCCATGCGTGGACGACCCCCTCGGCCTCGAGCAGGCTGGTCAGCATCGTGCGGGTCTCCGCGGCCCACGGCGTGGCGTCGTAGGTGATGCGGCCGTCGCCCGACTCGTCGGCGTCCACGGCGTCCTCGGGGTCCGGCACCTCGTCGGACTCGCCGGAGTCGTCCAGGAAGTCCGCCAGCTCGACCTCCACGGCCAGGCTGCCGTCGCGGCCCTCGGCGACGGCCACGGCGTCCTCCGCAGCCTCCTCGGCAGGGTCGTCGGACGGGTTCTCGAGCAGTTCGTCAGCCACACGACATGTTCGCACGCCCCGGGTGGGGGGTGCGCCGGAGCCGCTCCGGTACGCTCTCGGCCATGACGCAGGCACCTGATCGCAACCTTGCAATGGAACTTGTCCGCACGACCGAGGCCGCGGCGCTCGCCGCCG
>CAJANQ010000298.1 GCA_903941145.1 uncultured Actinomycetes bacterium | reverse complement strand
CCTTGACGGAGTAGGTCGCGGTCGACTGCTCGGGGTCGAACCGGAACAGGCGCTGGTCGGTGCCCGCGTTCAGGCGAGGTGCCTTGGGGGCGATGCCCGACACCTGCTCGAGCGGCGGGAACACCGCCGGCCGCACGACGAACCAGCCGACCGCGGCGAGCGCCAGCACCGCAACTGCGGCGAACGCCCAGCGTCGGCCAGAGCGAGTCCCTGTCCCGACCGGACCCTCGGAGCCCTGCTCCTCGGGCGCGTCGGCCCCTGTGTCGTCAATGGCCATCAGGCCGTCCCCCTGTGCGTTCGCCCTATTGCAGCACGAAGTCGGCGCCGGTGCTGAACCGGGTCAGCGTGACCTCGGCCAGCTCGGGCCCCGGCGCTGCTCCGTCAGTGAACTCCCACCGGACGACCACGGCGTCGTCAGCCTGGGGAGCACCGCGCTCGAGCATCTCGGAGAGGTCGGTCCGGCGCACGACGGTCCGAGGGTCCACAGCGTGCGCCGCGGCGGCGAGCGGGAGGTCGCTGCCGGCAGCGAGCAGGCCGGCCCACGAGTCCACGCCCTCCTCGTGGAGCGCCGGGCAGTCGAGCAGGTCCACCAGTACCGAGTCAGCGGTCCGGTGCACCCGCACGTCGACGTAGCCCGCCGGAGCCAGTCCGGGGTGCAGCGCCAGGACCTGTGCCACACCGTCCAGGTTCCGCGGTGCGTCGAGCAGCGCAGCCAGCCGACCGGCGACCACACCGGCGACCCCGGTGAACTGCCGCACCCCGACGTCCACCGCAGCGCCGTGCCCGTGGCGGTCCTCGACCGCGGCCATGAACGACATCGCCAGCAGCTGGCCCTGAAGGTTGACCTCGGCAGCGAGCGTGACCAACGCGGCGCGGCTGAAGGACTCGAGCCGGAGGTCAGGGTCGAGCGGCCCCGAGTAGTCGTTCCACCCTCCGTCCGACGACGGCGCCGGTGGCGGGAAATCGGTGCTCGCAGCGAGCGAGCCACCGATGCGCCGGGTCACGTCGGGGTCGTCGCGCTGGGGCACCGACCGGTCGATCTCGAGCGTCCAGTGGCAGTGAGGGTGACGGTCGGCCGGCACACGTGGCGGACGGTGGACCGGCCGGACCTGCGCGCCGGCGTGCGTGGCGAGCGCCGTGGCATCGAACGTCGGGTCCTCGATGTGGTGGCACATCGCGGTGACGAAGTCCTCCCCCATCGGCTCGACGTCCATGAGCGCGCCGCAGTGCGCGAGCTGGAACTCGCCGTGGTCGGTGTCGTGCACCGTGTACCGGAAGTCCATGAACTGCGGCGGGGCGCCGATGTCGAGCTGCATGCCCTTGAACACGGTGGTGACGTCGTCGCCGACGAACCCCATCGCCCGCTGCATGCGCCGCGTGTAGACGGGGCTGGCGCCCATCCACTCGTCGATGGCGACCGCCGCCATGCCGTCACGGCCGTACGGCCCGATCAGGTGGGGCATCCCGGCCCGGTCGATCAGGTGCCCGGCCAGCAGGTACTCGCGGACCAGGGCAGCCAGGTCGTCACGGGTCCAGCCGTCGAACGGCTGGTGCTCGCTCACCGGTCCCAGATCCCGACCGGGGCACCGAACACCGGGTAGTAGCCCGGCAGCGGACCCCGCATCGAACGCTCCATGCGGGCCGTCATGCCCTCGGAGAGCTTGCCGTCGGTCATCATCTCCATGAACAGGGTCCCGGCGTTGCCGAAGTCGAAGAAGTCGCGCTGCCAGTCCCACTGGAAGTTGCCGGCGTACCGGAACCAGCTCCCGCCGATGCCGGCCACCTCGTACTGGGTGCCGTCGGCACGGTGGTCGTCGGCCACCTGCTTCCACAGGCCCATGACATAGCCCTTGCGGTCGTCGATCAGGACCTCCTGGTACGGGTAGGTCCACCCGTCGAGGCCGCCCATCTCGGCGCCGAGCGCCAGGTCACGGATCTCGTCCCGGCCCACCGCCATGAAGTCGGTGTGCGGCCCGTAGTTCCAGCCGTACGTGGCGTCCTCGGTGTAGAGGTCTGCCAGGGGCCGCCAGTCGCCGAGCGCCTCGCACTCCCGGTTCTTGGCGAGCCAGCGCTCGACCATCTCTTCGAGCTCCTCGCGCGGGTACTCGGCCATGTGGTTCCCCCTGTGTGTTGCCGGCCGGGGCCGGGTCAGTCGTCGACGATCTTGAGTGCGTGCGTCGGGCAGTACGTCACGGCCTGCTCGACCGCCGTCCGCTCGGCGTCGCCCGGCGTCTCGGACAGGATCCGCACCTTGTGGTCCCTGCCGACCTCGAACACGCCCGGCGCCTCGG
>CAJANQ010000297.1 GCA_903941145.1 uncultured Actinomycetes bacterium | reverse complement strand
GACGGCATACGAGATGCGCATTAGTGACTGGAGTTCAGACGTGTGCTCTTCCGATCTCGCCGGACCGAGTCGACCCGCTCCGCGGGAACCACCATCGCCAACGGCTGCCCTGCAACGACGAACTGGCCCACTCGGTGCTGCAGCACCACGACGGCCGTCTCCCGCTCTGCGACGTCGAGGACGCGGGGATGGTCGAACGCCTGGAAGTAGCCGGACCGCTCTGCGACCAGCAGCGCCCCGTCGGCCTGCGCGGACCGGCGCAGCTCCTCGACGGCGGCGGCGTCGGAACTCCGCATGACGTCCGGCAGGTAGGCGGCCGCGAGGTCCATGGTGCGTCCCAGGTCGCGGACGACGGTCGAGACCACCCGCGGCGCCTGGATGGTCGTGGCCACGCGGTGCACGTAGGCGATGAGCAGGAAGAACGTGCCCAGCCCCATGACGAACGCCACGGCGTAGGAGACGGACGGCAGTGCGCTACGGGACGGGCTCGTCGACACAGAGCCCAGCGTCAGGGCGCACATCACGATGGCCGAGAGGAACGCTCCGAGCGTCACCTGCGTAACAGGGTCCAGCATGAACCGGCGGATCAGCCGAGGACCGAGCTGCGCCGCGGCGAGGGAGAACGTCAGCACGCTGATCGAGAACACCAGCGACAACGACGTGGCGAGCGCGGAGAGCATGGCGCTCAGGACCACGTCGGCGTCGGCCGCGGTCCTTGCGACGATCCACTCGGGCAGGAACCCGGGCACGGTCGCGCCGGTCGCCGCGAAGTGGCGGTCCAGCTGACGCGTGATGGCAAAGACGACCAGGGTGGTGCCGGCCATCAGGAACGGGATCGCCCACAGGTTGGGGCCGATCTTGTAGCGGAGCTCCCAGATCCAGGTCCCAAGCCGCGACCGACGACGCGTCATGCCTCCGACCCCGTCGACGTCCCCCGCTGCATCCCGAGAGTCTGCCGCCCGGGCAATTGCTCAGGAAACTCTCCAGGCTCTTGCCGGACTCTCACGTTCGCCCGCCACACTGTCGCTGTCCACGAGCGGTGCCGGAACGGTCCGGCCCGACACGACCGCCCCTGACGGCGGACCTACAAGGAGCAACCTCCATGGCACGACGTTCACTCGCCGCCCTCGTACTGCTGGCCACGACCTTCGGTCTGGTCGGCGTCACCGCGGGCACTGCCGGCGCTGCGCCGGTGGCCGCCACCTCCAGGTGCTCGGCGGCCCAGAAGGGGCTGACCCAGGCCCAGAAGGGGCTCGACCGGGCCAGGCAGCAGCTCACCACCGCCACCGCGCGGCGCGACGCCGCCCAGGCCGCCGGCCAGACCAAGACGGCGACCCGCCTGACCCGTCTGATCACCCGGGGCCAGAAGGCCCTGAACCGCGCGACGTCGGCGGTCACCAAGGCGCAGGCCCGCTACGCGGCCCGTTGCACCACCACGACGACCGCAGCGCCGTAGTCCGGCCCCAACAGCTCGACCGGCCCGCCACACCTGCACAACGACGTGCAGGTCCCTGGCGGGCCGTGCCGCGTCCAGGGCCGGTCTGTCAGCCGAGCTCGACGACGCCTGCGCCCTCGGCGGACCGCATGGCTGCGAACGCGATGCGGTGGCTCTCGAGGGAGGCGCGGCCGGACGCCACGGGCTGGGTGCCGGTGCGCACGGCGTCCAAGAAGTCGCGGAACAGTGGACGCTCACCGCCGCCGTGGCCGTCGTACGCGGTCGGCACATGGAGCTCACGCACCTTGCCGGTGACGTGGTCGGCCACCCGGAGCCAGCCGTCGAGCGCGTGTAGCTCGCCGACGATCGAGCCCTTTGTGCCGTCGACCCGCACGTGGCGCATGGACCGGTACGAGTTGGACTGCAGCGTGAACGACGCCTCCACCCCGTTGGCGAACTCCACCAGCACGGTCTGGCTGCTGGGCTGGTCGTTGTCGCCGACCTTCCAGGCGCACCGACCCCAACGGGTGGTCCGGAGCGCGTGGTCCAGGCCTTCGGGGGTGTGGTCGTCGGTGACGGCCGAGACCGGCCAGCGCCACCACTCGGCCCGCTTGCGGACCAGCTCGACCTTGGACTCGACCAGCCGAGGCCGGACGCTCTGCAGCACCTTGGCCGCAGCGCCCAGGCCATAGGGACGCTCGGCCAGGGCCAGGTCGCCGAGCACCGGGCGCAGGTCCTTGTAGATCGCGACGGCGTCGTAGGGGCACTGTGCCGCGTGCGGACAGCCCTCGGCGCAGAACTCGGGGGCACCCTCGGGCGCGTTGGCGTCGGTGAGCTCGGTGGGCCGCAGGAACGAGACGACCTTGCTCGCGGGGGCACCGGCGATCCAGGAGATCAGGTCCAGGTCGTGGCACGACTTCTGCAGCAGCCAGGGCACGTCCGAGCGGCGGGTGTGGCCCCGCACGTAGCTGTGGGCGTAGTGCCAGAACGACACGTTCTCCGACTGCTGGACGGTCACGACCTGGCCGACCGCGCCCGCCGCCACCAGCCGGTGCAGCTCGGCGAACAGGTTGGAGTACCGGTACACGTGGCAGACGCCCAGGGTGACCCCTTTGGCGTCGGCCGCCGCAACGATCCGCTCGCAGTCCTCGACGTCGAGCGCCATCGGCTTCTCGAGCAGCACGTGGTAGCCCGCTTCGATCGCGGCGAGCGTGGGGTCGACGTGGTAGCGGTCGCCCGTCGCGATGAGGGCAAAGTCCGCAAACTTCGGCCGCTCGAACAGGTCCTCCCACGACTCGTAGCAGGCGGCGTCGGCGACCGAGTAGCGGTCGGCGAACCGCGTGCGCCGGCCGGGGTCGGGCTCGGCCACCCCGACGATGCGGCCGGTCTCGGGCTCGTCGAGGAACAGTCGGGTGTAGGCGTCGTAGCCGCGGTCACCAGCACCGACGACGACGCCGGTCAGTCCTGCCCCTGGTCGCGACGCCGGCCCGTTTCCCATCGCCCAATAGTGCCGGGTCGGCGGCGGCGCCGCCATGTGCCACCATCCTCCCGTGACTTCAGGGGCAACAGGTTCAGGGTCCAGCACGCCGGGGGGCGACGTCGTGCAGGTGAAACGGCTCGCGACGCCGGCCGCGCTGCGCGAGCGGCTCGACGCACTCGGCTGCCCGCTCCCGGTGGTCGACCGGGTGGATCCTGCCGGTCCGCTGGCCCAGCCGCGCCAGGTCGACGGGCTCACCCTCCACAACCGGTTCACGATCCTGCCGATGGAGGGCTGGGACGGCACCGCCGACGGCCGGCCGACCGACCTGGTCCGCCGACGGTGGCGACGCTTCGGGGAGTCAGGTGCCGCGCTCGTCTGGGGCGGCGAGGCCGTGGCCGTCGTCCCCGAGGGACGCGCCAACCCCCACCAGCTCCACGTGGGGCCGCACACGGCTGCCGACCTGGCCGACCTGCGCCAGACCGTCGTCGACGCCCACCGCACCGCGACCTCCGGCGCCGAACCGGTCGTCGGGCTGCAGCTCACCCACTCCGGCCGCTGGTCGCGGCCCGAGGGGGACGCCCTGCCCCGCACGGCGTACGTCCACCCGCTCCTGGACGGTCGCGTCGGCGCCGACGCCGGTTCGGTCCTGACCGACACCGAGCTCGACGACCTGGTCGCTGCCTACGTGCACGGCGCAGTGCTGGCCGCCGAGGCCGGGTTCGACTTCGTCGACGTCAAGCACTGCCACGGCTACCTGTTGCACGAGCTCCTGAGCGCCCACGACCGGCCCGGCCCCTACGGCGGCAGCTTCGAGGGCCGCACCAAGTTCCTGCGCGACACCGTCGCAGGGATCCGTTCCGCGGCACCTGGCCTTCGGGTCGGCGTGCGGCTGTCGGCGTTCGACGTCGTGCCGTTCACCGCCGGGCCCGACGGTATCGGCGTCCCCGCCACCGACGAGCCCTACCGGTGGACGTTCGGGCCGGACCCCGACGCGCTGGCTGCCGGCACCGCGGCTCCTGACGACCTGACCGAGACGCAGCGGTTCTGCGACCTTCTCGGCGAGCTCGGCATCGAGCTGTTCTGCATGACCGGGGCGAGCCCGTACTGGGCGCCGCACGCCCAGCGCCCGGCGTTCTTCCCGCCGTCCGACGGCTACCTCCCGCCCCGCGACCCGCTCGCGGAGGTGCACCACATGCAGGAGATGACCCGGCGGATCACCCAGGCGCACCCGGACCTGACGGTCGTCGGCTCCGGACTGACCTACCTGCAGGACTGGTTCCCCCACGCCGCAGAGGGGCTCGTCCGTGACGGGTGGTTCCACACGGCGGGCCTTGGCCGCATGGTGCTCAGCCACCCGACCCTCCCGGCGCGGGTGCTCGCCGGCGACGAGCTCGACCGGCGGCTCGTCTGCCGGACCTTCAGCGACTGCACGACGGCACCGCGCAACGGCATGGTCTCGGGCTGCTGGCCGCTCGACGAGGAGTACAAGTCCCGGCCGGACCGCGTGGAGCTGACCCGCGCCAAGCGCGCTGCCGAGGCCGCCCGCGGCGGCCGCTCGCGACGCGGCGCCGGTACCGAGAGCTCCGACGACCCGACAGGTGACGACGCATGACCGCAGCCCCTGCCATCCTTCGGGAGCGCCAGATCTACGGGGCCTCGGCGGTCCTCCTGCCGTTCCACCCGGACGGGTCGGTCGACCACGCCGGGTTCGAGGCCCATCTCCGTCGCACCGTCGACGCCGGCCTGGTCCCGGCGGTCAACATGGACACCGGGTTCGGCCCGGTCCTGTCACCGGCCGAGCGCACGGGGTTCCTTCAGGTGGTGCTGGCGATGGGCACGCCGTTCATTGCCGGCGCGCACGTCGCCGACCAGCCGGGCGACGCGCCCGACCTGGACGCGTACGCCGCCGCGATGGTCGAGATCGCCGACCACGGCGGCACGCCGATCGTCTTTCCCTCCCACGGTCTCTCGGCCGTCGACGACGACGCGCTCGTCGCCGCCCACCAGACCCTGGCCACGCATGTCGACGAGTACCTGGGGTTCGAGCTCGGCCCGATGTTCCACCCGGCCGGCCGGATCTTCTCGACCGAGGTGTTCACCGAGGTCCTGGGCATCCCCCAGGTCACCGGACTCAAGCACTCCTCGCTGCGACGAGACCTGGAGTGGGAGCGGCTGGCGATCCGCGACCGTGTGCGGCCCGGGTTCCGGCTGATGACCGGCAACGACCTGGCCATCGACCTGGTGGTGCACGGGTCCGACTACCTGCTGGGCCTGTCCACGTTCGACCCCGACGCGTTCGCCCGGCGCGACGCCGCCTGGGCGGCTGGCGACGACGCCATGTTCTGGGCGGTCAACGACGTGCTGCAGTACCTGGGACGGCTCGCGTTCCGGCCGCCCGTCCCCGGCTACCGCCACGACGCGGCGATGTACCTGAAGGTGCGCGGGCTCATCGACCACGACGGGACGCACCCGGCGTCACCGGTCCGGCCAGCGGCCGACCGGGAGCTGCTGGCCCAGGTCGCAGGCGAGCTCGACGAGCTCCTCGGCCGCTGAGCGGCCGAGCCGTCAGGCAGGCGGCAGGCCCGGCACTGCCGAGGGCGCCACGCCGACCGCGCTCTTGACCGTCTCGCTGTAGAGCTGGGCGCCGACCGGACGCAGGTGGATCGCGTCGTAGGTCAGGCCGGCCCGGGTGCTCGACACGGCCTTCCAGTCGGCGACCGCCACACCCGGGTCACGCTGGGCGAGCGCAGCGAGCCGCTCGTTCACGTAGCCGAAGAACCAGCGGTACTTGTCCGCCGCCGCCAAGGCCTCGGGCGGGATGATCGCGTCGGTGGGCTCGCGGAGGGTGACCCACACGACCTTCTTGGCGCCGAGCCCGCGCAGCGTGGCCACGATCTGGTCGGCCTCACGGTCGAACTTCTTGGCCCAGGCGTCGAAGTCCGCCCGGTCACGGCCCCACAGCGAGTTGTACCCGAGCGCGACGACGGCGACCGACCCCACCGGCTGCGCCTGGGTCTGCAGCTCCTTGTTGGCCACGTTCATCATCATCGCCGGCCGACCGCGCACGTCGACCTTCCAGTCCGGGAGGGACGCGGGCAGCGCGTCCTTGGCGCCCAGACCCACCGAGTCGGTCACCAGGGTCATGGTCTTCGGCCACTCGGGGTCGAGCCGTGCACCGGGGTCGAGGAC
The DNA here is from genome assembly GCA_903941145.1 of uncultured Actinomycetes bacterium. GTDB lineage: Bacteria > Actinomycetota > Acidimicrobiia > Acidimicrobiales > Microtrichaceae > CAJANQ01. The sequence goes on along the minus strand of CAJANQ010000297.1, from coordinate 9,874 downwards.
GGCGCCGACCAGCTCCGGCGGCAGGACCATGGTCGTGGTCGTCGAGGTGGTGGTCGACCGCGGGGCGGCCGTGGTGGGCGACGCGTCGACAGCCTTCCGGCCAGAGAACGGACCCACCATGACCAGCCCGAGCACCACGACCGTGAGCGCGACCATCACCCACGGCAGGGCGCGCACTTTCGGACGGGCGAATTCGGACATTAGAAAACGGTACCGGTGACCCTCCGTGGCAATCCAGCCCGTCAGCCAGCCACCCTCTGTGACACCTGGCCGGGCGGGCGCCCTTGGGACAGCTGGCGGGCCCGGCGCTGGGCGTGGCGGCGCTTCTCCACGTGGTCGGTCACGACCACGAGCGGGACCGAGGCCACCACCATCGCCCAACCGGCGGGAGGGGGGACCGACTGGCCAAGAAGTCGTGACACTGGCGGCACCAACAGGCACACCGCCACGAACAGGACCTCCACCCCCACCGCCCACCGCAGGTACCAGTTGGGCGGCACCCCCCGTTGGCCGAGCGGCCGGGTCAGGCTCCGACTGGCAAAGGCGTTGGTGAGCTGGGCCACGACGATGGTGGTCCACGCTGTGCCCGAGGCCGCCAGCAGCGCGGGGCCGCCCGGGAACGACTGACCGGGGCGCCACCCCGCGGCAGCCATCGCGACCAGGAACGCAGCGCACGTCCACACGGCCTCGACGGGTCCCATCACCCCGAACGACCGGGTAGCGACCCGGGCGTTGAGGAGCCGGCCCGCCGCTGGCGGATGGTCGAGCACGGACCTTCCGGCCGGCTCGGCCCCGAGCGCGACTGCGGGGAACGTGTCGGTCCCCACGTCGATCGCCAGCACCTGCAGCACCCCGATCATGAGCGGGAACTTCCCTGCACTCAGCGACCAGAGGATGAAGGGAAACACCTCAGCGACGTTGTCCGTCAGGTGGTAGCTCAAGAACCGGCGGATGTTGGCGAACGTGCCGCGGCCCTGCTCGACGGCCTCGAGGATGATGGCGAAGTCCTCCTCGAGCAGGACCAGGTCGGCCGCCTCCCGGGCCACGTCAGTGCCGGTCCGGCCCATGGCGATCCCGATGTCCGCGGCCTGGAGGGCGGGGCCGTCGTTGACCCCGTCGCCGGTCATCGCGACCACGTGGCCCCGCGACTGCAGCGCCCGGGCGATCCGCAGCTTGTCCTCGGGCTCGATGCGCGACAGCACGACGCCGTCGCGGTCCACCAGCGCGGCAAGCACCTGCTCGTCCTTGGGCAGGTCGTCACCGGTGAGCACGACCGGGTCGACGGCCGAGAGCCCGATCTCCCGGGCCACGGCCAGCGCTGTGGCCGGATGGTCCCCTGTCACCATGGCGACCCGGATCCCGGCACGGCGACAGTCGGCGAGCGCCGCAGCAACGCCGCGGCGCGGCGGGTCCTGCAGCCCCACCAGCCCAAGGAGCTCAAGGTCCTGCTCGGCCTCCAGCACCGGGTCGCCGCCCTGGTAGGACGAGCGGCGGGCGACCGCGAGCACCCGAAGGCCGCGGCCGGCCATCTCGTCGAGCACCACGCTCGCCTGCTCGACCGCGGCAGTCGGACGGCAGCAGGGCAGGACGGCGTCCGGCGCCCCCTTGAGCAGCAGCTCGTCGGCGACCACGACCGACATCCGCCGACGTCGGGGGTCGAACGGGTACCGCTGCTGCTCAGGGTGCCGGGCCACGTCCTCGGACAGGTCCACTCCGATCCGGGCAGCCATGACGACGATGGCGGCCTCCATCCGGTCGCCGTGCGCCACCCACTCGGGGCCGTCCTTGCCCTCGACCTGTTCCACGCTGCCCGTCGAGCAGCGGCCTGCGGCGCGGGCCAGATCGGCGACAGCATGCGCGGCACCAGGATCGACCTGGACCTGGGCCATGGGCTCGTAGCCAACACCGTCGAGCCGAGCAGTACCGGCAGCGGTCCAGACCTCGACCACCGCCATCTGGTTCGTGGTGAGCGTGCCCGTCTTGTCGGTACAGACGAACGTGACCGACCCCAGCGTCTCCACCGACTCGAGGTGCCGCACCAGCGCGTGCCGGGCCGCCATTCGTTGTGCACCGACCGCGAGCGACAGGGTGACCGTGGGCAGCATCGACTCCGGCACCAGCGCCACGGTGACGCCGATGGCCAGCACGAACCCGTCGGCGGCAGGGCGGCCGAGGAGCAGGGCCAGGCCGAAGAGCGTCGCGCCGATCCCCAGGGCGACCAGCGCGATCGTCCGGACCAGCCGGTGCAGCTCCCGCGACAGCGGGCTGGGAGGACGGGGGTTGCTCCGCGTGAGCTGTGCCAGCCCCGCCAGCCGCGTGTCGGTGCCTACTGCGACGACCGCGGCCGAGGCGTCGCCCTCGACGACGAACGTCCCGGCGTACAGCCGGTCGCCAGCCCCTCGCTCTGCCGGCTCGCTCTCGCCGGTCAGGGTCGACACGTCGAGGCGCAGCGACGCCGACGCCTGCACGACGAGGTCGGCGCTGACCCGGTCACCCGCCTCGAGCAGGACCAGGTCCCCCACCACCAGGTCGGCGGCGTCGACCTCTCGGCGGACGCCGTCGCGCACCACGGTCGCCCGGCGAGGCAGCAGGTCGCGCAGCCCCATGGTCGCCCGCTCGGACCGGTACTCCTGGACGAACGCGAACGCCCCGTTCAGCAGGACGACAGCGACAATCGCGATACTGAGCTGTGGCAGTCCCCCGAGGAGGGCCAGTCCGGCGGCCACCCACAGGAGACCGGCAAAGAACCCCGTGAGCTGGACGAGCAGCTGCCGCCACATCGGCCGGGTCGGTGGTGGCGGCATCCGGTTGGGACCGTCACGGCGGAGCCGCGACGCGGCGTCGGACGCGCTGAGTCCCGAACCGCTGACGGCCCCGACCGCGGTGTCGGACACCCCTCCATCTCAGCATCGATCGCCGGCGAGTGCGCCGGAGAACGCGGATCAGGCAGGCGGGTCCTCCGTCTCGTCCTCGTCGGCCTCGTCGAGGAAGGCGAACATCTCCTCCCACGGGTCGACCATGGAGATCCACCCCTCGGCCTGAGACCGCTCGCCCTGACCGGGGGCACCCGGCACCAGCACGCCGGCTGCTGCGTCCGGGTCGAGCTGGGTGGAGGTCCCGGTCCACCGCCACCGGTGCCCCTGGTCGCACACGTGCGTGGCATCGAAACCAGAGACCACGCACCCACCTAGCGCGACCTCACCGCGCATGCTGCGCTCCACCAGGTCACCCATCGGGTAGCCGTAGACGATCCGCACCATGGGGGTGCCGCAGTCCGGACACACCGGTGCAGCCGGAGCCTTCTTCCTCATGTCGACCTTCCTCTCCCACTGGATCCGTGCTGGCCGGACCGACCAGCACGCCCTTCTTCCGGGACCCATGGTGCCGGAGGGGTGTGACAACTCGTTCGGCGGTGCGCCAGGTCTGGCTGCGGCATAGGGTCGAGACCCAGCCGGAGCAGCCAGCCGAACGGCCGGAAGGTGGGAACTGACGTGAGCAAGTTCGAGATCGAGGGCGTCGGCAGCATCGACCCGCGCCACACCAACGGCGACGACCGCCGGCAGGTCGGTCGAGCCGTCCGCAAGCTGGTGCCGCGCACCGCCCTCGGCGAGTGGGCAGCCCCCTCCGACCGGCCCGACCTGGTCGACCTGCTCGAGGAGCAGAACGCCAGCCGCCTGCCCGACCTGGTGCCCATCCGCTACGGCCGCATGATGCACTCGCCGTTCACGTACCTGCGCGGCTCGCCCATCATCATGGCGAACGACCTCGCCTCGGGCCCGACCACCCCGTTGCGCACCCAGCTGTGCGGCGACGCCCATCTGCTGAACTTCGGCTCGTTCGGCACCGCCGAGCGGAACATGGTCTTCGACCTGAACGACTTCGACGAGACGCTGCCCGGGCCGTTCGAGTGGGACGTCAAGCGGCTGGTCACCAGCGTGCTCATCGCGGCGCGCTCGACCGGCAAGGGCGAGGACGTCGGCCGTGAAGCAGCACGCGGCGCGGCACGTGCGTACCGCGAGCACATCAACCACCTCTCCACCGCCGGCGTGCTCGACATCTGGTACGAGCGGTACGACGCGAACACCACCTTCGAGCTGGCCCTGACCGACGTCGACGACCGGCCCGGTCTGGCCAAGATGCTGAACAAGGCCCGGCACCGCACGTCGGCCCAGGCGTTCAACAAGCTCACCGTGGTCGTCGACGGGCGCCTGCAGTTCCGGAGCGAGCCGCCGCTCCTGCAGCCCCTCGACCACGAGATCTCCAAGCTGCTCGGCGAAGGGCTCGACCGTGCAGTGCAGACCCTCTCGCCGGAGTACCACCAGCTGGCCAAGCGCTACCGGGTCGTCGCCACGGCCCAGAAGGTCGTCGGGGTCGGCAGCGTCGGCACCCGTTGCATGGTGGCCGTCGCCGTCGGCCGCGACTTCGACGACGTGCTCATGCTGCAGATCAAGGAGGCGCAGCAGTCGGTGCTCGCCCCGTACGCCGGCGAGACGCACTTCCCCAGCAACGGCGAGCGCGTCGTGGTCGGCCAGCGGCTCATGCAGGCCGCGAGCGACCCGTTCCTGTGCTGGGCCGACGCCCCTGCGCTCGGTACCGCGTTCTACGTGCGCCAGCTCCGCGACATGAAGGGCAGCGCCGACATCGACACGATGCGCCCCACGAGCCTGCTCCCCTACGCCGAGGTGTGCGGCCGGGTCATGGCCAGCGCCCACGCGCGGGCCGTGCCGCCGACGCCCATCTCCGGCTACCTGGGGTCGAGCGACACGTTCGACCGGGCCATGGAGCAGTTCGCCGTGGCCTACTCGGACCAGACCGAGGCCGACCATGCCCATCTGGTGGACGCGGTCCGCAGCGGCCGGCTCACCGCCGTCGAGGACGTCTGACCCGGGACTGCCCCGGTCTCAGGAGGTCAGCTGGCGGAGCTGGTTGGCGACGAACATCTCCAGGATGCCGAAGAACAGCACGCGCAGGCCGATGACCAGGCCGAGCACCCAGATGGTGATGTCGGGCCAGGCGATGGCCAGCACGCCGGCCACGATCCCGATGACGCCGATGATCGCCAGGACAACCCAGTGCTCGATGTCCTGCCGGTCGAACAGCGCGAGCGCAAGCTGCAGGACCCCGGTCAGGATCATCGACGCGCCGACGAACACGGCAAGGAAGTAGAGCGACTTGCCGGGCCGGAGCAGGGTGACCAGCGCGGCCACCATGAAGATGGCCCCGAGCAGGTAGCCCACCCACGGGCGAGGACGCCCGCTGGCGAACACGAGCTCACCCAGGCCAAGCACGAAGAGGGACAGCGCCAGCAGGATGGCCAGGGTCGCGGTCTTGGCGTTGGTGCTCAGGATCAGCCACACGCCGAGCCCTGCCGCGAGCGCACCGAAGACCATGAGCGGGATCCAGATCTTCGGGAACTTCTCGGTGTCTGCCGTCATCGGACTCATGGGACCCCCCTGTACCGCCCGGGCCCGGTCGGCCCGCAGCGCAGCGCAGCGAGCGTAGGTCGCGGCGACGCCCGCGTGACGGCTCTTCTGGACCTCGACGGCGTCAGGTCACGGCGCGGCACGCGGGCCGGTGAGGGGCGGCGGCGTGCCGGGCGGACCGACCTGCAGGTCGTTCACGTCCCGCTCAGCGCGACGCCTGCGCCACGCGTGGACCTTGCGCCAGAGGACGACCGAGCCCGCCACGAGCGCGACGAACGCCAGCACCGGCACGAGGACGGCCAGCACGGTGAGCGCGAGCGAGATGGCGTCCTCGACCGCGGAGACCACGGGGTTGCCCGCCCCTGCAGTACCCGCCGTCACGACGGGTCGGACCGCACTGCGCGACAGGTGGACCGAACCGCCGAGCACGACGCCCACGGCAGCCGCCACTCCTGGGTGCGACTGGGAGAGCAGGTTCTCCTGGGCCAGCAGCATCACGGCACCCGTGACAGGGGCCACCACCATGCCCACCACGTGCAGCACATGGTCGACGACCGGGACCTTGTCGCCGACCAGGTCGATGACGAGCAGCGCACCGAGCACCACCAGCGCAGGGGTCGAGCCGATGCGGTCGTAGGGCGCGCTGAGCGTCACCAGCCCCAGACGTTCGGCGACCCCCAGACCGAAGAGCGGGATCCACGCGTTGAGGCCCGAGGCAGCACCCAGGCCGATGCTCCCGAGCAGGTTGGTCACGAGCGTGGGATCCACCAGACCATTGTGGTGCCCCCGGGCGGAAAACCGTCCGCGACCGGCAGCGTGTCGGCACGGCAGGCGGTTTCACCCATGTAGAACAGCGACGCGTGGGACGAGGCTGAGTGCAGCTACTGCGGCTCGTCCGCACCTTGCCCGGGGGGCGACCCAGACCCATGAACGACCAGCAGCACGCAGCCGCCGACGACCGCTCGGGCGGGAACACCCGGACCGGCCGGGTCCCGACGCCGTTGTCGAACGGCCGGCCGGCCCGCACCGCGGTGGTCCTGGGCGCCGGCGGCACGGTCGGCATCGCCTACCACGCCGGTGTCGCCAAGGCGCTGGCCGACGCCGGGGTCCACCCGGCCGACGCCGACCTGGTGGTGGGGACCTCGGCCGGGTCGGTGATGGGGTCGATCGTCCGCTCCGGCCACGACCTCGAGACGGTGTGGTCGATGGCCCGGGACAACCGTCACCCGTTCCGCGAGGACGAGCCGGCGTTCCGGCCCGACGTGATCTTCAAGCAGGCGTGGCGCACCCCGATGGGACTGGCCCGTCGACTTGTCGGCTCCGGCTACGTCCTGCAGCGCAGTGCGATGCGCTGGCCGCCGATGAGCCCTCCGCTGTCGCTGCAGCGCTGGTACCGGGCCGGGATGGCCAGCACCTCCGAGCAGCGCTCCGAGCTCGTCGGCTGGACCGGTGAGGACTGGCCCGAGCGAGACCTCTGGCTCTGCACCGTCGACATCGTGACCGGCCGCCGCATGGTGCTCGGCCAGCCCGGCAACCCGAGGCCAGCGCTGCCCGACGCGGTGCGTGCCGCCTCGGCGGTCCCCGGCCTCTACCCGCCCGTCCGGATCGGCCGGCGCATGCTGGTCGACGGCGCGGCGCACTCCTCGACCAACGTCGACGTGGCCGTGGCCGCCGGCGCTGAGCGCATCGTCGTCGCCGCACCCTTGGCGTTCGACCACGACGACCCGCCCCCGCTGCACCTGCGGGCCATGCGCGAGCTGTTCGACCGCAAGCTTGAGCGGGAGCTCGCCGCCGCGCGGTCTGCCGGGGTCGACGTGCTGGTCCTGCGACCGAACGCCCGTCAGGCCGGCGTGCAGGGGCTCAACCACATGCGTCAGGACGGGCACAGCGAGGTGGCCGAGCTCGCCTACCTGGACACTGCGTCGACGCTGCGCACCGAGGCGGGGCGGGAGTTTGCCCGGAACTGGCGGCAGATGGTCCGGGAGGACCGTCAGACGCCGCCGGCCATGTAGCGCCACACCGGCACGAACTGGCCGTCTGGGGCGCACAGGTCCTGCGCCGTCGCGTTGTGCGACTGCGAAGAGTCCAACGGGCAGGTCGGCGTGATCGTCGTGATGAGGCTCTGCGAGAAGCCCCAGGGTCGTGCCGAGGTGAGCACGTTCTTCTCCGACCCGCCGATGCCCAGCGTCCGCTCGACCGCACGGATCCGGGCCAGGCCCACGTCCCTGGTGTGCACGAACTCGACCACCTTCGCGACCGGGATCTTGGACTTGCGGGCCGCCACCCAGTCCGCGGTGGTCAGCGTGCCGTCGCCGTTGTCCCAGGCGTCGTAGGCCCCGGACAGCATGCCCACGCGGTGCACCGGGTAGAAGCTCGACATGTAGAGCGCCACGGACCCGCCCTGCGAGTGCCCCATGAGCACGACCTTGGACCAGTCCAGGTCGCACGTGCCGTAGGTCGGGTTGAACGAGCTGCAGTTTCCGTTGGCGTCGCGCACCAGGTACTGCCCCCAGCCCTCGGCCGGGTAGGTCGCGGCCAGGTAGTTGACGAACTTGAGCGTGCGGTTCATCGCCGAGTTGGTCCTGGTGATGTTGAGCAGCGGATGGTTGAGCGCGAGACCCTCCGGGTCGGCGACCAACTGGCCGAAGACGGTCTCGGCGCGGAGATCCTGGTGGCACGTCGGGTCGTCGAACTGTGTGACGTCGGGGCAGCCGCCGGTGGCCGAGAGCACGGCGTTGTAGCGGACCGCGGCCACGTGGTAGCCGTCGCCGGCGAGGGCGTTGATCAACTCGGTGTGGGCCTGCGGGTTCGCCGACGTGCCGTGGAAGACCAGGGTGAGCTTGTTGCGCACCGTCCCGGTGGCCGACTGCGCGATGTTCCTGAATAGCAGCTCGGCCGGCAGCGCCGGGTCGGTCAGGCGGGGGTCGACCGAGCGCTGGCCGGGTCCGCCGGTGCCCGAGCCGGATCCGCCGGACGGGCTGGTCGTGCACGCGGCAACAGCGAGCATCGCCACCACCATCGCCACGATCACGCGTATCCGCATGCAGTCACCCCCAACGCCTGAGCATCGTCCCACACCACCGAACACCCGGCAACGAAAAACGAACTTCGTTCACGCTGCCACAGCGCTCGGTGCGGCGGACGTCAGCCGACCGGCCACCGCTAGAGCAGGTCGGCGAAGAAGTCGTTGCCCTTGTCGTCGGTGACGATGAAGGCCGGAAAGTTCTCGACCTCGATCTTCCACACCGCCTCCATGCCCAGCTCCGCGTACTCGAGCACCTCGACGTGGCGGATGGAGTCCTGGGCCAGGATCGCGGCCGGCCCGCCGATGGAGCCCAGGTAGAACCCGCCGTGGTTCTTGCAGGCATTGCGGACCTGGGGGGAGCGGTTGCCCTTGGCCAGGGTCACGAAACTGCCGCCGTGCTGCATGAACAGGTCGACGTAGGAGTCCATACGGCCGGCCGTCGTCGGGCCGAACGAACCGGACGGCATGCCCTCTGGCGTCTTGGCCGGACCGGCGTAGTAGATCGGGTGGTCCTTGACGTACTGCGGCAGGCCCTCGCCGGCGTCGATGCGCTCCTTGAGCTTGGCGTGGGCGATGTCGCGGGCCACGACCATCGGGCCCGTGAGCGAGAGCCGGGTCCGGATCGGGTACTGCGACAGCTGCTCGCGGATCTGGTCCATCGGCTGGTTCAGGTCGACGTGGACGACCTCCTCGGCAAGATCGTCCTCGGTGACCTCGGGCAGGTACTTCGAGGGCTCGGTCTCGAGCTGCTCGACGAACACACCCTCGGACGTGATCTTGCCCAGGCTCTGACGGTCGGCCGAGCAGGACACGCCGATGCCCACCGGGCACGACGCGCCGTGGCGCGGCAGGCGGACGACCCGCACGTCGTGGCAGAAGTACTTGCCGCCGAACTGTGCGCCGATTCCGGTGGCGGCCGAGAGCTCCCAGATCTTCTGCTCGAGCTCCAGGTCGCGGAACGCGTGGCCGGTCTCGCTGCCCGAGGTGGGCAGCCCGTCGAGGTACCGGGTGCTGGCGAGCTTCACCGTCTTCAGGTTCATCTCGGCCGACGTGCCGCCGATCACGATCGACAGGTGGTACGGCGGGCAGGCCGACGTGCCGAGCGTCTTGATCTTCTCGCCCACGAACGCGAGCAGCGACTCGGGGTTGAGGACCGCCTTGGTCTCCTGGAACAGGAAGGTCTTGTTGGCGCTGCCGCCACCCTTGGTGATGACCAGGAAGTGGTACTCGTCGCCGTCTACGCCGTACACGTCGATCTGTGCCGGAAGGTTGGAGCCCGTGTTGACCTCTTCGTACATGGTCAGCGGGGCCATCTGCGAGTAGCGCAGGTTGGTCTCGGTGTAGGTGCGGAACACGCCGCGGGCGATGGCCTCCTCGTCACCGCCGGGGGTGCCGTCGGCGGAGTGGGTCCAGACCTGCTGGCCCT
>CAJANQ010000296.1 GCA_903941145.1 uncultured Actinomycetes bacterium | reverse complement strand
GGGGGAATCCCGGATGAACGCACTCATCACACTTGTCACCCAGTCCGACCCGCTCATCAGCCCCGCTCCGATCAGCGAGACCACGGGTGGTGGGGCCGCCTGGGCCGGCTACGGGATCGCGGCGCTGGTGATCCTCGTCCTCACCCTGGTGGCGATGTGGAAGATCTTCGTCAAGCTGGGCGAGCCCGGCTGGAAGGGTCTGATCCCGATCTACAACTTCTTCAAGATCTACGAGCTGAGCGGCAAGTCCGGCTGGCTGGTCCTGCTGTTCCTCATCCCCTGCGTCAACATCGTTGCCGCATGGCTGCTCGCCGACTCGCTCGGCGACATGTTCGGCAAGGGCTTCGGCTACAAGGTCCTGCTGTTCCTCTTCCCGGGCATCATGCACCTGGTGCTGGGCTTCGGCTCGTCGCAGCCCGTCAGCGTGCCCGGCGGCCGCGGCGGCGCAGTGCCCCCGGCCCCGCCCATGCCGGCCGCCTGAGCGCCAGCCGCCCTGCGGCGGCGTACTAGCTAGGACTCTCCGGGTTGCGGGGGATTGAGACGTTCATCTCGGTCCCCCGCACTCGCGTCTCACGGGCCATCGCGGACTGCAGCGCCGCGTGGTCCACGTCGGTCAGGTCCCGGCCGCTCATGGAACGGGGCCAGCGGTGGTCGTGCAGGACCGTCGCCAGCTCGGTGCCGTACAGGTAGACCTGGCCCAGCAGGTAGGTCCAGCTCAGCAGGCCGAACACCACCACGAACACCCCGTAGGTGTCCGACGAGTTCTGCACGATCCGGTCGACGTACCAGGTGCCCAACGCCTGCAGCAGCCACCAGCCGACGCCGACGGCGAGCGCCCCCGGCAGCTGGGCCTTGAACGGGACCTTCCGTGCGCACAGGGTCTGGTGCAGCCCGAACGAGGCGAGCGCGCCCGCCAGGACGGCGAACGCCGCGCTGCCCACCAGCCGGACCACTCCGCCCGTGTCCTTGGTGAACTGGAACGTGCCGGCGCCCGACAGCACGGCACACGCCGCGACCACCAGGGCGGCGGGGACGTCGCGCAGCTTGCGGAGCAGGAACGGCGGCCGCTCGTACATGGGGACCTGCCACGCCGTGTTGAGCGCCTCCTGCAGGACCTCGAGCAGCCCGAGGCCGGCCCACAGCGCCACGAGCACCGAGCCGATCAGGACCCACACGCTGCCGTTGAGGGGCTGGGCGGTCGACTTCAGGTCGCTGCCGATGACCGGGATGTTCGACAGCGTCGAGTCGATCAGCCGGTCGCGCAGCTCAGGGTTGTTGCGGAGTGCGATGCCGAGCGCGTTCACGAACGCCAGCAGCAGCGGGAACATCGAGAAGAAACCCCGGAACGCCAGCAGGCCGGCCAGCACTCCCCCACGGTCCTCGCCGTACTTCTTGAGCACGGCGTGGGTGACGGCGAGCGGCGGGACGCGGCGCTGGAAGGCGTCGATGCGGTCGGCGGTGCGGTCGATCAGGTTCCGCTGCGGCGCGTCCTCTGCGGCCGGCTCGGCACTCGTGTCCACGGGTGGACCGTAGTTCCCCCTCCCCGAAATCTGGCTCCTCGTAGCGACGGGTGCGCCAGTTCCGTCCCCGGTTCGGCTCTGGGGCCGGGGTCAGGTGGCCGGCGTCAGCCGCGGCCGGTGAGCGCCGTGACCACCGGCATGACGGCGTCGGCCCACAGCTGCTGGCCGAGGGCGTTCGGGTGGATGTCGTCGCGGGCGGTCACGCCAGTGACCGGAGGGCCGACCGCCGTGCCCATGTCGACGAACCCGCAGCCGCGCTCTGCGGCGACGGTGGCCGCGGCGGCCGACCACGAGGCGACCGACGGCTGGTACGACGGCCACCACGGGAACACGACCAGGCAGGCGGTGTCGGCGTAGCTGTCGAGCAGCACCCGCAGGTTGGCGGCATAGACGGCCGGGGTGGCGCCGACCGCCACGTCGTTGGCGCCCAGGGCCACGGCGAGGAGCGACGGCGCTCCGACCGGCGGCTGGAACCACGGCTGGCCGGCGTACGAGAGCGTGGTGAACCCGCCCCAGGTCCCGTCCCAGTGGTCGACCGTGACGGGCCCGTTGCGCTGGGTCACGGTCCAGCCGGCGACGCCGTCGGCCAGGTGCGCACGGACGCCGCTCGGCGCGGCGACCCGGTCGGCGACCAGGTCGTGCCAACGGGACTTGGCGGCGATGAGCTCGGGTGCCGAGGAGAGCGAGTCGCCCAGGACGACGAGCGAGAACGTGGTGGGCCCTGGGCTGCCGCCAGTTCCGGTGCCGGTGCCGCCCGGAGGAGGGGCCGAGGTGCACGCCGCGAGGACGAGGGACAGCGCGGCCG
>CAJANQ010000295.1 GCA_903941145.1 uncultured Actinomycetes bacterium | reverse complement strand
GTGGCGCTGGAGCTCGACGGCAAGGAGCACTCGGTCAAGGTCGACCTGGAGATGATCGCGTTCGCCGCAAAGGCCGGTCAGTCCATGACGCTGCAGCTGGTGGCCACCACCTCGGCCTACGCCACGCCGCGGCTCGGAGGGTCGGTCGACTTTTCCAAGATCCGCATCTCGCTGCCGACCGTCACCAGCGCCAAGCCGGCGGCCTGACCGGGGCGGACCGACCCTGGCCTAGCAGGGGCAGTTCTCCGGTGAGGTCGAGGTGGGCGACCGGTAGGTCGCCTGGCCGGGCCGGACCGTCTCGACCCGCTGCCCGCCCGCACCCCGGGAGCTGGTGTCCTCGTACACGTAGGGGTCCTCGGTCGTGGTGGGGACGTCGTAGGAGTCCTCGGACCGGTCGAACTCACCGGAGCTGTCGGGCCACTCGTCGTACGGCACCATTGCGTCGTACTGGTTCGGGGCCTCGGTCGTTGTGGTGGTCGAGGTCGTCGTGGTGGTCGTCGACCAGCCCTGCACCTGGCGGACCACTCCGTCGGCAGCGTCACCGACGCGTGCCCACGGGACCGCCTTGACCACCACGACCACCATGCCGACGACGACGGCAAGACGCAGGAACCGGTGGAAATGGCGCAACACCCAGGTCAGGGTGCCGAACACCAGGGTCAGTGCTCCGGCGAGCAGCGCCACGAGCCCGTGCCAAGTGGCGAGCCCCGCCACGCCAGCCTGACGGACCGCCGTCGAACGGGCCCGACGGGCAGCGACCGACGCATCGGCCGCCACCGCGTCGAACCTCGCGACGCCTGCTGCCGCCGCCGCGCCCACACCGGCCACCCACGTGGACCAGCGCGACGGAGGGAGCAGGACCATCGACGGCGGCGTCCCTGGCGGGACCACACCCGCCGGGGACGCACCGTCGGCCGGGACCGCGGACGCGGGAACCACAGGAAGCTCCAGCGTCGGAACACCGTCGACCACCACATCGACGCTGTCGTGCAGTCCCTGCGCAGTCACCTCAGGCCTCCTCTCCGGGGCCCTCGGTGTCCACGATCTGGTCGGCCGGCTGGTCCAGGACCGGAAGGTCCTCGCTGGTGAGCGGGTCATCGCTCACGACCCGGCCGCCGACCACACGACGCCCGAAGGGAGCGAGGGCCAGTCCGAGCGGGGCCACCTCGTCGGCGAGCCGGCCCATGACCTCGGGCAGCCGGATCAGGTCGTCGTCAGGGACCTCGACCGTGGCGTAGATGCGGTCACGCACGTGCACCAGCCGCCCATGGCCGAGCCGGGTGTTCAAGGAGTTGATCACCTCGTACAGCTCGGTGGACGGCTCCACCGAACGGGCGAGCTCGATCGAGGCCCGGACGATGCCGTCGTCCGTGAACGGGATGAGCCGGACCTTGGCCTCGCCCACCCACACGGCGACGTGCGTGCCGCAGGGCTCGGAGTAGTAGTGCTCCACCACGTCGCTGAGCGTCGGCGGCAGCACCACCGGCCCGCCGACCGGCAGGAACACCGCCCGCAGGTTGCCGTGGACCAGTGCGATGGTGGAGTCGGCCAGGAACGAGATGCTGATCTCCTCGTCCCCGAGCAGCCCCGCCACCGTGGACAACGGCCACGGTTCGATCTGGAGCGGCCGCAGCCGGTCCAGGTTGCCCCTGCTCTCCGCCGACAGCCGGTAGGTGGCCCGCAGGCCGCCGCACGACTCCCAGTTCACCCCGAACGTCAGCACGTCGTCGCCGTCGACATGGAGCGCGATCGGCGGCCGCTCGTCCGGACGGACCTGGCGAGGGGCACGGGACGCAGCACGCAGCACCCCGCGCAGCTCCTGGGCGCCGACCCGGACGTCGACGACGGAGTGAGGAAGCAGGGCCCGCGTGCTCACTGGCTCGACCGGCTCTGCGCTCGGCAGCTCGAACGCGCCGCTGGCCGTCACGCCGGCGAGCGACAGGACGTCGCCCGACTCGCCGTGCTCGACCCGGAAGGAACATGCGTCGCCAGGCTGTGCAGCTTCCGCTGCCAAGAACAGCGCGCTGCACGGGATCCACACCGGGCGCTCGAGGCCGTGGCCACCGTCGTCACCCACGTAGGTGACGACGGTGTCGGGCGTGACGAGCGTCCAGCGGCGTTCGCCGTGGGAGAGGGAGAGCTGGACACCGGGGTGCCGACCGGTGTCGCCGGCGCACAGCGCGTTGGCCAGGGTGGCCACCGCGTCGAGCTCCGAGAAGCTGATGAGGGAATCGGTGAGGGGCTTGGTCATTAGAGAACCTCCGCAAGGTCGAGGGACGGGACAGCAATGCCGAACTCCACGGGGAGCGTCTGGTCGAGCTCCGAGTGGCGGACGGGGGGAAGCTCGGGGAGCCGGGCGAGCAGCTCCTCGAGTGCGTGGACCAGGCGGTCGGCCTGGCGAGGGGTCAGGTCCTCGAAGGACACGGCGGTGCCGTCCTCCGAGGTGACCCAGTCAGCCGGCACCGGCAGACCGAGGTCGGCCAGGGCCAGTCGGAACCGCTGCAAGAAGATTGCGAGCGGCTGCTCTGAGCTGGTGGTTGGTGTGGACGGGTTGGGCACGGTGCCTCCAAGGGCCGGGATGTGGACAGGAACGGGCTGGCAGAACGGGTTCGGGTTGTTGGTAAGGTGCCTCCG
>CAJANQ010000294.1 GCA_903941145.1 uncultured Actinomycetes bacterium | reverse complement strand
GCTGCCGCCCGTGCCGTTCCTCGACCTGCTCGCCGGCGAGTACGACTCGCCCTGGGAGCTCGACGACCGCACGCCGTCAGCCTGACGGCACCCCGCCCCGGCGGGACCCCAGAACGCGGAACGGCCGGGTGCGTGCGCACCCGGCCGTTCGCAGTTCTTGGGGCGGCTGGGATCAGCCGGCAGCGACCGTCGAGGTGTACTCGTAGGTGGCGATGCCGGGGTTCTCCAGCGTGAACTTGGTGACCGACGGCTGCAGGTTGCCGATCCGGATCTTCAGGCCCGTGCTGTCGACCGGCAGGATGCCCGTCTCGAGGCCCGGCTGGAAGATGCCACCGATGGCCAGGCCGGCGTCGACAAGGCCTGCGAGCGCACCCGAGAAGGGCAGCAGCACCTGGGCGGTCACGCCGACGATGTCGTCGGGGTTGCCGAGACCCTCGAGGATCGTGCCGACGAAGCTGAGCACGCCCGACAGCACGCTGCCGATGTTGTCGGTCAGGAGGGCGATGAGCTGCTCCTGCGTCGGCGGCACCGGCTGGGCGGCGATGAGCAGGTCGAGCGCGTCGGTGAGGATCGGCACGAGCAGCGAGTCGAACGCGTCGGTGAGGGCGCAGGTGTTGAAGATGGCGTCACGCTCGGCCACGAAGGTGAGCGCCCCGATGATCTCGAACGGGGCGTTGTTCATGGCGATGTCGCCGATGTCGAGGTTCTGCACCCCGGCAAGGTTGACGTCGGCCGCGCCGGCCGGGATGGTCACGGTCGTGCCGTCGGGGGCCTCGGTCGTCGGCAGGGTGCCGGTGCGGCACTGCGACGAGATCTGGGCGCTCGAGGACTTGGCGACGCCCACCTTGGAGCGGAAGCCGACCTGGATGACGTAGGGCTCGTCGCCCGAGTCGTTGTCCTCGCCGTCGACGATCTTCACAGAGGTCGGGCGGACCTTGAACGTCTGGGCGGCGGGGCCGCCCGGGGTACAGGCACCGGCCACCAGGGCCACTGCTGCCACCAAGCTGCCCAGCAGCGTGAACTTGCGGATCATGGACGTCCTCCCAGCATCGCGGCCCGCGTCCAGGGCCTGCCCGACAGGGTAACCCTGATCGGGTCGTCGAAGTAGACGAACGTCACAGGTGTGGCGCGTGTTCCCGGGCCGGCACGACCGGTGCGGCCGTCCCGCCGGGAGCGGCCCATGGGGCAGACTCGGTCCATGACCGTGCGGATCGGCGGGGGACAGGGCTTCTACGGCGACGGCAAGGCGGGTCTGCGCCCGCTGCTTGACGCCGGTGTCGACTTCCTCGTGTGCGAGGCACTCGCCGAGCTCACGCTGGCGATCCTGGCCAAGGACCGGAGCAGGGACGAGTCGCTGGGGTGGACCCGCGACCTGCCGCTGTACGTGGCGACTGCGCTCCCGGAGCTGCTCGACGGCCGGACCCGGTTCATCACCAATGCCGGGGGGATCAACCCGGTTGCCGCCGGCCGGGCCGTGGTCGACGCACTCCGGGCCCACGGGGTCACCGGGCTCAAGGTGGCCACGGTCGTCGGCGACGACCTGCGCCCCCACGCCGACTCGCTCGACCTCCCGGCCGACGCCGTCTTTGCCGCCGCGTACCTGGGGGCCCGCCCGGTGGTCGAGGCGCTCGACGCCGGCGCCGACATCGTGGTGACCGGCCGGGTGGCCGACGCCTCGCTGTTCCTGGCGCCGCTGGTGCACACCTACGGCTGGGCGTGGGACGACTGGCCGCTGCTGGCTGCCGGCGTGACGGTCGGCCACCTGCTCGAGTGCTCGGCCCAGGTCACGGGCGGCAACTACTCCGGCGACTGGTGGGCGCACGGCGACTTCACCGAGCCGGGGTTCCCGATCGCCGAGGTCGAGGCTGACGGCACCGCCGTCATCACCAAGCCGGCCGGCACCGGCGGCGTGGTCTCGTTCGACACGGTGCGCGAACAGCTCATGTACGAGGTGCACGACCCCCGCGCCTACCTGAACCCCGACGTCACCGCCGACTTCGCCGCGGTGCAGCTCGAGGACCTCGGTGGCGACCGTGTGCGGGTCACCGGTGCCGCCGGGGCCCCCGCACCGTCGACCTACAAGGGGCTCGTGTGTACCCCGGCCGGGTTCAGCGGGGAGACCAAGGTGGCCTACCCGTGGCCCGACGCCGAGGCCAAGGCCCGCGCCGCCGTCCGGTACCTGCGCCACCGGGCCGAGCAGCTCGGCGTGCCGGTGCTCGAGTGGCACGAGGAGTACTTCGGGGTCGACGCCTTCGGCGGGCCGACCGTGCCCGAGCCGGCGGACGAGCCGCCGGAGGTCCTGGCCCGCCTGGTGTGGCGGTGCGGGACCGCCGAGGACGCCGGCACGCTCCACCGGGAGATCGGCATGCTCGGTCTGGGCGGGCCGCCGATGGTGAGCCCGTTCGGCCGGGGCCGTGACGGCCGGCCCTCCCAGCTGCTGTCGCTCGACGCGCTGGCCGTCGACCGGACGATGGTCGACGCGTCGGTGCGGGTCGTCGTCGACGAGGTCTGACCGGGCAGGTCAGGCAGGGGGACGTACCGGCGTGTAGACGCCGGTGGCGAACGCCTCGCCGTCCCAGTGCTGCAGGATCCACACCGAGCCCTTGGCGCAGCCCGACTTGCCGGGCACGAGCATCCCGCGGCCCTGCGCCCGTCGGACCAGGTCGGGGATCACGTCACCGTGGCTGCACAGCACGACCGCGGCGCCGCCCGAACCGTTGGCGCCCGGGGTCCCGGCCAGCTCGGCCAGCAGTCCCCAGGAGTCGTCGACACGGGTGCTCTCTGCGAGCCGCCCGTCGACCTCGACGGTGAGCCCCAGTGCGGCCGCCAGGGGTTCGACGGTCTGGCGGCACCGCAGGAACGGGCTGGTGACGATGCGGCGCACGGGCTCGTGCCGGAGCCAGTCGGCCAGCTGTGCAGCCTGCAGCAGGCCGTCGGGGTCGAGGGGCCGGTCGTCGTCGTGGGGGTCTGCGTCGTTGCGAACGCCCGCCGACGCATGGCGGACCAGGTAGACGGTCACGGTCGGCACGGTAACCGAGCCGCTGTTCGCCCGTCACGGTGCCGGTACTGTGACCTTCGTGGCACGACTCCAGCTGCGCGACCTGTGCGGCGTCCGTTCCGGCGACAAGGGCAACCTGTCCGACCTGACGCTCTTCGCCGACGACCAGGCCGCGTACGAGGCGGTGCTCGCCGCGGTCACCCCCGAGGTCGTCGCCGAGCACTTCGGCGACCTGGTGGGCGGTCCGGTGGAGCGGTACGAGGTGCCCAACATCTGGGCGGTGAAGTTCGTGATGGCCGACGCCCTCGGCGGTGGCGGACCCCGTTCGTTGCGCTCCGACAACCTGGGCAAGACGCTCGGTGGTGCGCTCCTGCGGCTGTGGGTGGAGGTCCCTGACGAGGTCGCCGCGGCAGCGCCGCGCCGCGGCCGGCGCGCCCCGCTCGACGCCTGAGCATCTCAGCACCGGCCGTCCCGCCCGCGGTCATCGGCCCCCTGTGGGCTAGGTAGGTTGGGCCCCATGCAGCCGCTCGCCGAGCTCGGCGCCCTGATGGGCACCACGGACCCACCGCTCGACCGGTCGCTCGCCGTGCTGGCCGCCATCGTCAACCCACGTGTCCAGGTCGCCGGACTGCTCGAGCAGCTCGACGTGCTCGCCGCGTGCTGCACGTCCGAGGATGCCGAGGGCCTGTGCGTCGAGCTGTTCGGCGACGGCGGCCAGTTCGTGCCAGCGCGGGCCGACTACTACTCGCCGTCCAACAGCCTCCTCGACCAGGTGCTGGAGCGTCGGACCGGCATCCCGATCAGCCTCGCGGCGGTCGCCATCGAGGTCGGCCGTCGCCGCGGGATCGGCCTGGTCGGCGTGGGCATGCCCGGCCACTTCCTGCTGCGGTCGGCGGACGACCCCGAGCAGTTCTTCGACACCTACGACCGCGGCCGTCGGCTCGACCCGTCCGGCTGCCGCCGCTCCTTCGCTGCGGTGAACGGCCCCGAGGCGGCGCTGCTGCCGGTGCACCTGGCCCCCGTCGGGTCGCGCACGATCGTCGGCCGCGTGCTCAACAACCTGCAGGTGGCGGCCGGCCAGACCGGCGACCTCGAGGTCAGCGCCGCGGTCCAGCGGATCCGGGTGCTCCTCTCCGGCGCCACCCTCAACTGACCCCGCCCCCACCTCTACTGCCCCCCCCGAAATCTGGCTCCTCGTAGCGACTGGTGGTCCGATTCCGTCCCCAGTTCGGGCGGGGCGGTGCGGCTCGGTCCGGTCAGACGGGGAGGCCGAGGGACCGGAGGAACTCCGCGGTGTCGGCCGGCGACGTGTGCTGGTGGCCGGCCATCCCGACCCAGCAGGCGCCCGCCACGTTCGACGCCATGTCGTCCACGAACACCGACTCGTCCGGGGTGGCCCGCAGGTGGTCGAGCACGGTCCGGTAGACGACCGGGTCGGGCTTGGCGACCCCAAGCTCGGCGGTGTTGAAGACCACGTCGAACTCGTCGAGCAGGTCGAGCACGTGCAGGTCTCGGCGCAGGCGGGTCGTGCCGTTGGAGAGCAGGGCGACGGTGCAGTGCTGGCGGACGCGGCGAAGGAGCCCGAGCATCTCGGTGTCGACCGTGCCGACGTTGGCCTCCCACTCGTCGAGCGCGCCCAGACAGTCGTCGCCGTGCCGGGCCACGACCCGCTCCCGGATGGCGTCCATCCACTCGCGGTAGGGGAGCACGCCGGTGATGGCGAGACGGCCCAGTTCGGACCCGAATGCGACGCCCATGATCGTGCGGGGCGGCAGTCCGAAGCCGGCCTCGACCTCGTCGAGCAGGTCGTCGTTCCAGTGGCGGAGCACCCCGTCGAGGTCGAACACGACGGTGGTGGGGGTGGGCCGGGCCGCTGGGCCGTTCACTGGGCCGTTCACTGGGCCAGGCCCTGCAGGTCGGCCAGCACCTTGGGCAGCACCTCGACGAGTCGGTCGACGTCGTCCATGGTGGTGGACCAGCCGACCGACACGCGTAGCGACCGGTGTGCGTCGGCCCCCATGGCGGCCAGGACGGGGGAGTCCTCGAGCGTCTCGGAGCTGCAGCTCGACCCCGAGTGCACGGCGATCCCGGCGCGGTCGAGCCCGATCAGCAGCGGCTGCGGCTCCACGCCGGGCACGGTGAAGCACGCGATGTGGGGGAGGCGGTCCACCTGGTCGCCCACCGGCTCCAGCACGCCCGAGAGCCCCTCGACGACACGGTCGGTCAGCGCCCGCTGGATCCTGTCGGTGTAGAGCAAACGGGTGCCGGCCTCGTCCGCCGCAGCACCGAGCCCGACGATGCCCAGCACGTTCTCCATGCCGGCCCGTCGCGCCCGTTCCTGGTCGCCGCCCAGCAGGAGCGGGTCGAGCCGCAGGCCGCGGCGGACCAGCAGCGCACCGGTGCCGGGCGGGCCGCCGAGCTTGTGGCCCGAGATGCTCATGAGGTCGGCGCCGAGCTCGTCGAAGTCGATCAGCTGGCGGCCGGCGGCCTGGGCAGCGTCGACGTGGACCAGCACCCCGCGTTCCCGGCACGCTTCGACCACCTCGACCACCGGGCCGTAGGTGCCGACCTCGTGGTTGCCCCACTGCACGTGGACCAGGGCGGTGGTGTCGTCGACCGCGGCCATGAGCTCGTCGGGGTCCACGCGGCCCTGGGCGTCGACGCCGACCACGGTGGCGGCGGCGCCGGGGACGAACGGCTGCTCGGCCCGGGTGCGCACGCACGAGTGCTCGGTCGCGGCCAGGACCATGCCGGTCGCTCCGGGCCGGTGGTGGACGGCGCCGAAACAGGCCATGGCGACGGCCTCGGTGGCGCCCGAGGTGAACACGACCTCCCGCGGGCGAGCGCCGACGATGTCGGCCAGCTGCTCCCTGGCCTCCTCGACCGCCACCCGCGAGCGCATGCCCTCGTAGTGGATCCGCCCCGGGTCGCCCCAGTTGTCGCCCAGGTTGGGCGCTGCGGTCAGGTACCGCAGCATCGCCTCGCGTGCGGACGGGCGGAGCGGTGAGGTCGACGCATGGTCGAGGTAGACGCGCACTGGCTGGTCAGCGGTCGACGACGACGGTGACGCACTGGTCGTCGCCGTCGGGCACCGACGACGACACCGAGACGCTGGTCTCGCCGTAGAGCGTGCTGAGCATTCCCTTGACCATGCCGCGGTCCACGGCGCAGATCACCGGGTGCTCCACCACTGCGTCGCCGTAGGGGCAGTGCTCGGTCACCAGCTGCAGCTTCGAGCCTTCCTTCTCGGCGTGGGCCGCAAAGCCGTGAGCAGAGAGGGCGTCGGCGACGGTGTGCAGCGCGGCGCGGAACGACTTGGTGGCGTTGTCGCCGAGCGCTCCGGCCATGGACTCGCCGTAGGCGACGCCGACCTCTTCCGCGAGCTCGGCGGCCCGCTCGGGCCCCAGTTCTCCGAGCGCCCGGCCCAGGAGTTCGATCAGCACGTCGTCGTGGCGGACCGGCACGTCGAGGGTGACCTCGCTGGCCACGGCCCGGTAGCGCTTGGAGGGCCGCCCGGCGCTCCCAGCAGGGCGCTCGGTCGAGATCTCGAGGTAGCCCCCGGCCGCCAGCTTGTCGAGGTGGTGGCGGGCGACGTTGGGGTGCAGCTCGAACTGCTCCGCGACCGCCGCAGCGGTCACGCCGTCGTCCGACTGGTGCGCGAACAGGTAGATCTCACGACGAGTCGGGTCCCCGAAGGCCGTCGTGATCGCGGTGACGGCCGAGTTGAACTCGGTCGGACTGAGCGCGGCCATGCCCGGAGCGTAGTGGCAGACCGGCCGGATCCATCGACGCGGGTGGGGTATCGGCGGGCCCCTGCGCGAGACTCGCCACACCATGGCACCTACAGAGAACGAGATCATCGAGGCCCTCCGACCGGTCGAGGACCCTGAGCTGCACCGCTCGATCGTCGACCTGGGCATGGTTCGCGCCATCGGGATCGAGCTGCCCGCCGTGTCGGTGCAGATCGCCCTGACGGTGGCCGGCTGCCCGCTCCGCAACGAGATCGAGCGTCGGGTGACCGAGGCCGTCGTCGCGCTCGACGGCGTGGACACGGTGTCGCTCGACTACACGGTGATGACTCCCGAGGAGCTGCAGGCGTTGCGCCAGACGCTCCACGGCGACCCGGCGTCGACCGCCGGCACCAACGCGGCCCACGGCCATGCCGAGGGCCGGGCCATCCCGTTCGCCTCGCCGGAGTCCAAGACCCGCGTCCTGCTCATCGCGTCGGGCAAGGGCGGCGTCGGCAAGTCGTCGGTCACGACCAACCTGTCGATCGCCCTGGCCCAGCGGGGCCACTCCGTCGCCGTGGTCGACGCCGACGTCTGGGGTTTCTCGATCCCTCGCATGCTCGGCGTCGAGAACCCTCCCACGATCATCGACGAGATGATCCTGCCGCCGGAGTCCTACGGCGTCCGCTGCATCTCCATCGGGTTCTTCATCGAGGAGGACCAGCCCGTCATGTGGCGCGGTCCGATGCTCCACAAGGCGCTCGAGCAGTTCCTCACCGACGTCTTCTGGGACGAGCCCGACTACCTGCTCGTCGACCTGCCCCCGGGCACCGGCGACGTGTCGCTGTCGCTCGCGTCGTTCATGCCCCGCGCCGAGATGTACGTCGTGACCACGCCGCAGCCCGCCGCGCAGCGGGTGGCGCAGCGCGCCGCGTTCATGGCCGAGAAGGTCAACATCGAGGTCAAGGGCGTCATCGAGAACATGTCCTGGTTCACCGGTGACGACGGCGCCCGCTACGAGCTCTTCGGTGCCGGCGGCGGCAAGGAGCTGGCCGACCGCCTCGAGGTGCCGCTGCTCGGCCAGATCCCGCTGCTCTCGGCGCTCCGTGAGGGTGGGGACGACGGCCGCCCGGTCATGGTCACCGAGCCGGAGTCCGAGGCGTCGACGGCGTTCGCCGCGATCGCCGCGACGGTGGACACGGAGTTGGCGCCGACGCGCCGGCACCACCCTGAGCTCAAGCTGCTCTGAGCCAGCCCGCCCGGCCCGGCCGCTAGCAGCCGGACCTGCCGGGTCCGCACCCCTGGACTGAGGAACCGGCCAGCCACTGAGGCCACGGCCAGTTCGCCGCGCCCGCGACCCCACTGGGACTTCTGCCTAGTGGAGGATGACGCCCGTCTCCGCACACTGGGGACAGCAACAAGTCGCGGGAACCTCCGACGACGGGGTGCCGACCAGGGTGGGTCTGGTCGGCACCATCGTCGGAGCAGACCGACGGGGGGATTGCGAGGGGTCGGCCTCTACAACAGGCCGGCCCCGACGCATTTTTCCGACCAGGTCGCGTACCGCTCAGCCCGGCGTGAGCTCGTCGACGTAGGCGAACAGCGACGGCGACCCGCCGGTGTGCACGAACGCCACCCCGGTCGCACCGTCGAGCTCGCCGGACCCGGCCATCGCAAACAGCGCCGCGGCCGCCTTGCCCGAGTAGACGGGGTCGAGCACCAGGCCCTCGGTCCGTGCGGCGCGGTGCACTGCGTCGGCCATGGCCCTGGTGGGCACGCCGTAGCCGTCGCCCAGGAACCGGTCGTCGCAGACGACCTCGTCGTCGGCCGGCGCGTCGAGGTCCAGCAGCTCGGCGGTGCCGGCGACCAGCTTGGACACCGTTGCCGCGGTCCGGCCGGCGTCCTTGTACACGGCCACGCCGTGCACGCTGGCGCCGCACCCGGCCGACCTGAGCCCCAGCAGCAGCCCGG
>CAJANQ010000293.1 GCA_903941145.1 uncultured Actinomycetes bacterium | reverse complement strand
GGTGCGGTCGGGGGGCCCTGTGCGCTCAAGCTCTGCGGCGACGCGATCGCCCACAAGACGGAGCGTGGCCTGGTCCGCCTGGGCGTGACCCAGTCCGAGGCCGCTGCGGTGGCCGAGGAGCTGCTCGCCGCCGGACGGCCCGAGGACGGCGTCACCGGCGTCCTGGTCGCCGAGATGGTGAAGGGCAACCGTGAGCTCATCGCCGGCATTGCGCGTGACCCGCAGTTCGGACCGACGCTCCTGCTCGGAGTGGGCGGCATCCTGGCCGAGGCAGTCGCCGACGTGGCCGTGCGGGTGCTGCCGGTAGCGCGTGTCGACGCGCTCGAGATGCTCGAGCAGCTCGAGCTGCAGTCGTTGCTCGGCGAGTTCCGGGGCGAGCCGGCGGTCGACGCCGAGGCCGTGGCCGACGTGCTCATGGGGCTCGCCGACGCCGCACGTGCCCGGCCCGAACTGGTGTCGGTGGACCTGAACCCGCTGGTCGTCCGGGACGGCCGGCCGGTGGCGGTCGACGCGCTCGTCGAGCTCGAGGAGGTCGGCGCATGAGTCCGACGCCCGAGCAGATGAGGGCGCTCTTCGAGCCCCGTGGTGTCGTCGTCGCCGGCGCCTCGACGCACCCGGGCAAGTTCGGGTTCGTCACGCTCCACAACCTGTTGGCCGCCGGGTACGAGGGGCGCGTCGGCGCCACCAACCTGGAAGGGGCCAACGTGCTGGGGATCCAGACGGTCCCCGACGTCGCGGAGCTCGACGACGGGCCCTGGGACCTGCTGTTCGTCTGCACGCCCAGGCCGACGGTGCCCGGGCTGCTGCGGGCTGCCGCGGCCAAGGGCGTCACTGCGGCGTTCCTGACCACCGCCGGGTACGGCGAGTCCGGTGACGCCGGCCGGGCCGACGAGGCCGAGCTGGTCGAGCTGTGCGACGAGCTGGGGATCCTCCTGGCCGGACCCAACGGACAGGGCGTCGTGTCCACCGCCGTCGGCCTGTGCGCACAGATCGTGGCGCCGTACCCGCCAGCTGGCTCCATCGGTGTGGCCAGCCAGTCCGGCAACTTCGTGTCGAGCTTCATGAACTGGTCCTGCGCGACCGGTGTCGGCATCTCCCGGGCCGTGTCGGCCGGCAACGCCGCTGCGGTCGGCGTGGGGGACTATCTCCGCTTCTACGCCGACGACCCGCAGACCTCGGTCGCGCTCGCGTACGTCGAAGGCATCGCGGACGGGCCGCGCTTCCACGCCGACCTGGCAGCCGCTGCCGCCAAGAAGCCGGTGGTGCTGATGAAGGGCGGCGCCACGGCAGGCGGCGCACGCGCCGCGGCATCGCACACCGGGTCGCTCGCCACCGACGACCGCACGTTCGACGGACTCTGCCGGCAGGTGGGTGCTGTCCGTGCGTCCTCGGTCGAGGACGCGTTCGAGGCCGCGGCCAGCTTTGCCACGCAGCCGCTCCCCAGGGGGAACCGGGTCATGGTCCTGACGACCGCCGGCGGCTGGGGAGTGGTGACCGCCGATGCGATCACCCGTCACCCTGACCTGGAGCTCGCACCGTTGGCCGACGACCTGGCCGCGGCCCTCGACGAGCTGCTCCCGCCGCGTTGGAGCCGGAACAACCCGGTCGACCTGGCCGGCGGCGAGACGCGCGACACGATCCCGCAGGTGCTCGAGCTGGTGGCGAACCACCCGGACGTCGACGCAGTGATCCACCTGGGGGTCGGCATCCAGGCCAACCAGGCGCGGCTCATGCGGGACGGACGCTTCTACCCCGACCACGGCCTGGAGCGGATCGTCGACTTCCACGAGCGGCAGGACGCCAGGTATGCCCGCGCCGCGCACGACGTCTCGGTGGCGACCGGCAAGCCGGTGCTCGTGGCGACCGAGCTCGCCGTCGCGTTCCCCGACAACGCCGGCCCCGCTGCCGTCCGTGAGGGTGGCCGCCTCTGCTACCCGTCGGCCGACCGCGCGGTCGCGGCGCTCGGCCACCTGTGGCGCAGGTCCCGGTACCTGCAGCGCCGAGGCCTGGCGTGACCCTTCCGGCGGCCCGACCGCGACGCCGTTGGGTGCCAGGGGTCCTCGTCGGCGCTGGCGCGGTGCTCGTCGTCGGGGCCGTGCTGGCCGACCCGTCGACGACCGTGGCATCGGCGCCGGCCCCGCAGAAGGTGGCTGCCACGCCGGTGCTCTCTGCCCGGCGCGCCCCCGACCTGTTGCTCGCCCCGGTGGGCCGGCGGAAGGTGGCCGAGGCTGCGGCTCCCGTGATCGCAGCGGCGCCGCCGTCGTCGTGCCTTCTGGTCCGTGACGGCGACCTCGACCTGGTCGGCTCCAAGCCGGACGACCCGCTTGCCCCGGCGTCCAACATGAAGATCCTCGTCGCCGCGGTCGCGCTCGACGTCCTGGGTCCTGCAACCACGTTCTCGACCTCCGTCACCGGTGCCGGGCCCGGGTCCGACGGGACCGTGGAGGGCAACCTCTCGCTGGTGGGGGGTGGGGACCCGCTCCTGACGACCGAGACCGGCAAGAGCATCTGGAACGACGGGCCGCAGCCGTTCACGCGGTTCGAGGACCTGGCCGACCAGCTGGTCGCCAAGGGCGTGCGCCGCGTCACCGGCGGGGTGGTCGGGGACGGTTCCCGGCACGAGGGCCCGACGTCGCTCCCGGGCTGGCCGAAGCGGTTCGTGGGCAACGGGATCGTGGGCCCGCTGTCGGCGCTGAGCGTCAACGACGGCTGGAACGTGAGTCCCAACCCGCCGCCCACCGGAGGTGGCCCGGTGACGGACCCTCCGGCCCACGCCGCAGCGGTACTGACCGAGCAGCTGCGGGCCCGCGGGGTCGTGGTCGACGGCCCGCCGTCGTCGGGACGGGCGGCGACCGACGGCACGACCCTGGCCGAGGTCGAGTCGCTGCCGGTGGACCAGCTCGTCGGCGAGATGCTGGCGTTCTCCGACAACACCACCGCCGAGATGCTGACCCGTGAGGTCGGCCGCAAGGCGGCGGACGCTCCGACGACCGACGCCGGCACCGCTGCGTCCGTGTCCTGGCTGACGTCCAACGGCTACGACGCGACCGGCGTGGTCATGAAGGACGGCTCCGGCCTGACGGCCGAGAACCGGCTCAGCTGCAACCTGGTCGCCGACCTGTTGCAGCAGGCGGGACCCGACGGCGCAATGGCCGACGGCTTGGCCGTGCCGGCCCGCCCCGGCACCCTCAAGGACCGCCTCACCGCAGCGAAGTACCGCGACGCGGTGCGGGCCAAGACCGGCACGCTCAACTCGGTGACGGCGCTCAGCGGCTGGCTGCGCACCGTGCCGGGCCGCAACCTGGTGTTCGCCGTCCTGCTGAACACCTCTGGGCGTAACGTCGGGGCGAACGAGCTGTCCGTCCAGTCCCGGCTGCTCGACAGCATCTTGGCCTACCCCGAGCTGCCTCCCCGCGAGCAGGTCTCGCCCCTGCCCCCGGTGCAGCGCTGAGGCACCATGTCGTTCCCCTACCCAGGCCCCGTCCCGATGTTCCCGCTGGGGTCCGTCCTCCTGCCGGGGATGGTGCTGCCGCTGCACGTGTTCGAGGAGCGGTACCGCCAGCTGGTCGAGACCGTCCTGGCGCAGCCCGAGCCGGTGTTCGGGGTGACGCTCATCGAGCGGGGGAGCGAGGTCGGCGGTGGCGACGTCCGCGCCGAGGTCGGCTGCCTGGCCCAGGTCGTCGAGGCGGCTCAGACCCCGGACGGCCGGTGGGCGGTCATCTCCGTCGGGACCGAGCGCGTCCGGGTGACGGGATGGCTGGCCGACGACCCCTACCCGGCCGCCACCCTCGAGCCGTTCCCCGACCCCGAGGTGGACCCCGCGCTGCTCGCCGATGCGTTGCGGCCGGTCGAGGTCGCAGTCCGTGCCGTGGCCGGGCTGGCTGAACTCATGGGTGCGCCCGCGCTGCCCGAGGAGCTGGACCTGTCCGACGACCCGGTCCTCCGTGGCTACCAGCTGGCCGTGCTCTCGCCGCTGGGCGCGCTCGACCGGCAACGGGTGCTCGTCTGCTCGGGGCCGCTGTTGCGGACGGCGCTGCTCGCCGAGCTGCTCGCCGAGCAGGAGGAGATGCTCCGCGCCCAGCTGGACGCAGGGGGTCCCGGACCCGACTGACCACCGCGGGTGGTACAACATGGGTCTCGCAACAGGAGGTCGGCGCGTGCCGTCAGCAGCAAACCGAGCACTCCGCCGCACTGGGCCGGCGGAGCAGGCGTACGAGCTCAAGGACCTTGTCGTCGACTACGCCAAGCAGGAGACCGTCCAGCCGCTGCGGAACCTCGGCCGCTACTTCGGCTACGGCCTCGCTGGCGCGGCGTCGCTCGGCGCCGGGGTGATCTTCCTGCTCCTGGCCCTGCTGCGCGGCCTGCAGCGGCTGCAGTTCCTCAACGACGTCCGCCGCCCCGAGGCCACCAGCTTCACGTGGGCCCCCTACCTGATCGTCATGGTCGTCGGCGTCGGTGTCGCCTACGGCTTCCTCCGGACCCTGATCAAGCTCTCGAAGAAGGGACAGCGATGACCGCCACCAACCCGATCTCCCGCGACGACATCCGCTCCAAGCTCGGCGACCTCCAGGGCGAGGCCCAGAGCCAGGTGGCCGGCGTGAAGAACCAGGCCGTGGCCGCCGGCGTCGGCGTCGCCATCCTCGTCCTCGTCGTCGCGTTCGTGCTGGGCCGCCGCGGCGGCCGTCGCTCGTCCGCCGTGATCGAGGTCCGGCGCGGGTGAGGCTGCAGCACCTGGTCGACCAGTCGGTCCGCCGGGTCTTCGGCGAGGGCCTCGAGGCCGACCTGGCCCACCGTGGTGTCGAGAAGCTGGCCAAGGAGGCCGCACTCGTCCGCAACCGTCGGCCGGAGCGCCTGACCGGTATCCGGCTCGAGCCGGGCGAGACCTACAAGATCGTGGCGCGCCCGCCGGCCACCAAGGCCGAGCGCCGCGCTGCCAGGCGCGAGCGTGCCGCGTTCGCCAAGTACCGGGACCTCACCCGTCCGACCCGCAAGCAGCTCAAGGCGGCAAAGCGGCTCGAGAAGGTGCAGCGGAAGCTGGCCCGTAGGACACCGGGTTCGCGCCGCCACTCCAAGGCGCTCGCGGCCGAGACGGTGGTCGGCGAGCGCTTCGACCGCGTGATGACGCTGTCGCCCAAGCAGTCCCGGGCGACCGACGAGTACCACGCCGCCCGGGACGAGCTCGCACGTCTCCGGGACGCGAGCTTCGAGCGGGCCAGGGCCACGCGCCGGCCCCGCCGCAGCCCCCGGGTCCGCGTCTACGAATAGCCCCGGGTGGTGCACCCCGGACCCGACCGACCATCATGGGCGGCATGCTGGTCCGGCTCCGCAACCCGTCACGTGAGGTCGAGATGCCCGGGCCCGCGCTCGTCTCGGTGCTGCTCGAGCGTCTGGGCATCAACCGGGAGTCGGTCCTCGTCGTCCGCAACGGCGAGCTGGTCCCCGGTGACCAGCGCCTCGAGGACACCGACGAGGTCGAGGTCCGCCCGGTCATCTCCGGCGGGGCCTGACGGCGTGGGGACACGGTCATGAAGTGCGTGGTCTGCCGCGGTGCCGCGGTCATCGACGTCCGTCGGCACAACGCCAACTTCTGCGGCGAGCACTTCGTCCGGCACTGCGGTGAGCAGGTGCGTCGCGCCGTCGAGGACTTCGACATGCTGCAGCCCGAGGACCGAGTGCTGGTGGCCGTCTCGGGCGGCAAGGACTCGCTCGCCGTCTGGGACCTGCTCGTCGAGCTGGGCTACCAGGCCGACGGGCTCTACATCGGTCTCGGCATCGGCGAGTACAGCGAGACCTCTGGCGGCCATGCCCGCAGGTTCGCCGAGTCCCGGGGGCTGACGCTGCTCGAGGTGGACCTTCCTGGCGAGTACGGGTTCGACGTCCCGACCGGGGCCAAGGCCGCTCGGCGGGTGCCGTGCTCTGCGTGCGGGCTCTCGAAGCGCCACCTGTTCGACAAGGCGGCGGTGGACGGCGGGTACGACGTCCTGGTGACCGGCCACAACCTCGACGACGAGGCAGCCGTCCTGTTCGGCAACACGCTCCGCTGGGACACCGACTACCTGGGCCGGCAGTACCCGGTGCTCCCGGCCCGCAACGGGTTCCCCAAGAAGGTGAAGCCGCTGGTGCGGCTCTCCGAGCGCGACATGGCCGCGTACTGCCTCATCCGCGGCATCGACTACCTGGTCGACGAGTGCCCGATGGCCGCCGGCAACCGCCACCTGATCTACAAGGACCTGCTCAACGACCTCGAGGTGAGGTCGCCGGGCGCCAAGGCCGACTTCTACTTCAGCTACCTGCGCAACGCCGCGGACCGGTTCCGGGAGGACCGGGACGAGTCGGTCGTGGGGGAGTGCTCGCGCTGCGGCTCACCGTCGCAGGGCGAGGTGTGCGCCTTCTGCCGCCTGCAGGAGCGCGCCGTGCCCGTGACCTTCGGAGGACGTACATGAGTGGCGAGCTCGCAGCCGGCGACCTGGTCCAGCTGATCGACAACAAGGGCCGCCGCTACCAGGCCGTCCTGGAGGTGGGCAAGGAGTTCCACTCGCACTCGGGGTTCATCCCGCACGAGGACATCATCGGCCTGCCCGAGGGTTGCACGGTGAAGACGACCCGCCACCAGCCGTTCTTGATCGTGCGACCGACCCTTGCGGACTTCGTTTACAAGATGCCCCGCGGCGCCCAGGTCATCTACCCGAAGGACCTCGGTCCGATCCTGATGCTCGCCGACATCTACCCCGGCTGCCGGGTGCTGGAGTCCGGCGTCGGGTCGGGCGCGCTGTCCATGACAATGCTCCGGGCCGGTGCCGACATCGTCGGCTACGAGCTGCGCGAGG
>CAJANQ010000292.1 GCA_903941145.1 uncultured Actinomycetes bacterium | reverse complement strand
GTTCGTCAGCGGCCTCGGGGACGTCGGGCCAGCGAGGAGCGGCGGGCCGCCAGGGCCCAGCGGGACGCGACGGCGTGAACGGGGTCCGCGGCACCGACGGGCGGCCCGGCAACGACGGCTCGGACGGCACCGACGGGCTCGACGGGACACCTGGGACCAACGGGGCCAACGGGGCTGCCGGCGCACCCGGCCGCCACGGCACGAACGGCACGAACGGGACGGACGGCAGCCCCGGTGCTCGAGGTCCTGCCGGGCGTGATGGTGCGGCAGGCCCGTCCGGCCCCTCAGGACCAGCCGGACCTCCGGGGCCGGGCCTCCATATCTACTCCGGGTCCTTTCCCGGACCGGTGGCGTGGGAGGTCGGCGGCGGCGCCACGCTGCTACCTGCGGCGATGGAGCCCCGGGGCAGCATGTGGGCCGCAACGTTCCTCGTGGTGGTCGCGGCCGAGGACCACGCCATCGATGCCGAGTGCTTCGTCGCGGTGCAGAGCGAGGCAGCCCTCACGATGCTCCCGGCCCGGGCCTCGATCGCAGCGGGCACGAGGACCACGCTCTCGGGCACCGGGTGGGTCACGACGACCGGCGCCGAACTCGTCAATGTGGTGTGCCACGACGCCGCCGGCCAGGCAGTCGGCAGGATCGAGGGCGGGACCCTCAACCTGGTGCCGGTGGAGTCCGTCGACGGACCGCCTGCCGGCTGAGACGGACTACGCCTCGCCCTCGCCGACGGCCTCGCCGATGTGCGCCGGCAGCGGCGACAGCTTGGCGAGCTGGGTGGCGACCGCCACGAGGGTCCCGTGCTCGTCGAAGAGCCGGGCCGTGCCCGAGCAGTACCCGTCAGCCGCCACGTGGGCGACCGTGTCCTGCAGCAGCCAGTCGGACCGGGCATCAGCGACGAAGTGCATCGTGATGCTCATCGACACCACCAGGAAGAACCCGATCTCGGTGCCCAGACCGGCGTGGGCGGCCGGGCCGAGGATGTCGCCGGGGGCGCAGAGCAGCGCCGGGTCCCAGCGGCCGGTGCCGTCCATGGGCGACGAGCGGAACCGGAACCAGCTGGCCGTCCGGGGCTCGGTCGGCGGGGACACCGAGCCGAGCTTGGCGAACCCCTTGGCCGGACGGAACTCGTTCTGGCGGTGGTACGGGATCCGCTCGAACGGCGAACCCTTCTCCACGTCACGGGGCCGGTAGTCGTCGGGGCCGCCCACGTCGGGCCGGGGCTCGCCCACGAACCCGTAGGGGCTCTCGTCGCGGTTGCCGTAGACGACGGTGAGCACCAGGTCGGAGCGAACCTCTCCGGTCGGGTCCGGGTCGGCAGGGTCGAGCGCCCACATCCGCACGAGCGCCTGCGAGCCGTTGCGACCCTGGCGGAGCACCTCGACCTGCACGGCGACCGGACCGCACGGGATGGCCTGGCAGTAGGTGGAGTCCGCGACGACGGGCTCCAGGTCGGGACGGTCCAGCTCGGTGGTCGCGGCGCGGAGCGCAGCGGCCATGGTGATGCCGCCGAACGCGTAGAAGATCCGGTAGTTGTCGGAGATCGTGAGCTCGTACCGGCCGAGGATGCCGGGCACGGGCCGGGGCGTCGTGTCGGCCATCACGTCGCCCGGGGCGAGCGTGTCGGGGTCGATCTGCGGCGGACCGGGCAGGGTGGTCCTTGCCGTGTCGGATGCGGTCATGCGGGGACTCCGGGGAGTGGATCGCCGCCGCGTCGTGCGGTCGGCGTCGAGGACAACACCCTTGCCGAGCCAGATCGTCCCCGACCAACTCATCTGGTACCCGGCCGGGTGAAACGTGTCACCCGGGGGTACGTTCGGTGCATGTCCAGCTCCACACCTGGCACCGACCTGACCGTCGACGTGCTCATCGACGCCGACCCCGCGACCGTGTGGGCCGCCGTCGAGGACGTCGGTGCGCACACCGAGTGGATGGAGGACGCCGTCGCCATCCGGTTCACGTCGGAGCAGACCTCGGGCGTGGGCACGGCGTTCGACTGCGACACCAAGGTCGGCCCGATCCGCCTGGTGGACCACATGGAGATCACCGTGTGGGAGCCCGGGGCCGCCATGGGCGTCCGCCACGTCGGCATGGTCACCGGCAGCGGCGTGTTCCGCCTGTCTGCCGAGGGCACCCGGCCCGACGGCACCGCCCGGACGCGGTTCACCTGGACCGAGACCCTCACTTTTCCCTGGTGGATGGGCGGCAAGGTCGGCGGGTTCTTCGCCCGGCCGGTCCTGGGCCAGATCTGGAAGAAGAACCTGACGAACCTCAAGGGGATCGTCGAGCGCGGCGACGCCGCGAACTGAGCTCTAGGCCTGGACGGTCGGGACAAGGTCGGGCAGCGCGGCACGGGCCGCGAGCACAGCAGCGACCAGGCACAGCACGCCCAGGCCCGCCAGCACGACGTGACGGAGCGCGTCGCCCTGCTCGGGCACCCGCCGGAACGGGACGACCGCACCGGTGACGGCACCGACCAGCAGACCGCCCAGGTGCCCTCCCACCGAGATGCCCGGCACGGCGAACGTGAAGAGCACGTTGACCAGCACCAGTCCCAGGATCCCCGACCGCCACGGGTTCTGCTTGGCCCGCACCTGCAGCACGACGAGCGCACCCATGAGCCCGAACACCGCGCCCGACGCGCCGACGGTCGGCTGGTTGGGCGACAGCAGCATCACGCCGAGCGCGCCGCCGGCCAGCGACACCGAGTAGATGAGCGTGAACCGCCACGGGCCCAGGACCGGCTCCATCTCCTGGGCCAGGAACCACAGCAGCAGCATGTTGAAGCCCAGGTGCATGACCCCGGAGTGCAGGAACGCCCCGGTCACCAGCCGCCACCACTCCCCGTCCGCGACGTAGGGGCCGAAGAGCGCACCGTGCTGGAACACCGGCCCGGCCGCCTGGTAGGGCTCGGCCGAGAGCAGCGTCATGACCAGCCACACGGCGACGTTGAGGCCGATGATGACCTTGCCGGCCGCCACCTCGCCGTGGCCGCGGAAGAGCTGTCGGGTCGCCGTCACTGCACGCTCACGCGGGACCGAGGACGACCACCGACAACGGCGGCAGGGTAAGCAGGAGCGAGGCCGGCTGGCCCTGCCACGGGGTCGACGGGTCGGGCTGGACGGTGGCGGCACCGTCGAGCAGCACCTCGTGGCCCGAGCCGCCGTAGGCCGCGGCGTCGGTGTCGAGCAGCACCTGCCAGGCCGTCGGCCCGGCCGGCACGCCCAGCCGGTAGCCGTGGCGCGGCACGGGCGTCAGGTTGGCGACGACCGCCACGACCTGGCCGGTCGCCGGGTCGCGCCGGCACAGCGCGAACACCGAGTGGACGTGGTCGTCGGCGTCGAGCCACCACGCCGTGCCGTGCGGGTCGTCGTCGCCCACCCACAGAGCAGGGTGCGCTGTCTGGAGCGCGTTGAGGTCGGCCACCAGCTGGCGCACGCCGTCGTGGCCGGGGTCGGACAGCTGCGCCCAGTCGAGCTCGCGGTCGTGGGACCACTCCGAAGGCTGGGCCAGCTCGCCACCCATGAACAGGAGCTGGCGGCCCGGGTGGCACCACTGCCACGCCAAGAGGGTGCGCAGGTTGGCCAGCCGTTGCCACGCGTCGCCGGGCATCTTGCCGAGCAGGGAGCCCTTGCCGTGCACGACCTCGTCGTGGCTGAGCGGGAGCACCCAGCGCTCGTCGCCGGCGTAGACCATCGGGAACGTCAGCTCCCCGTGGTGGTGGGCGCGGTGCACGGGGTCGCGGCCGAAGTAGCCGAGCGTGTCGTGCATCCACCCCAGGTTCCACTTGCGGGAGAACCCGAGCCCGCCGTGTTCGGTCGGCGTGGTGACGCCGCCCCATGCCGTCGACTCCTCGGCCACGACCACGGCGCCGGGGTGCTCCTCGGCGACCACGGCGTTGAGCTCCTTCACGAACGCCACTGCGTCTAGGTCCTCGCGGCCGCCGTGCTCGTTGGGCACCCACTCCCCCGGGCCCCGCGAGTAGTCCAGGTAGAGCATCGAGGCCACGGCGTCGACCCGCAGACCGTCCACGCCGAACTCCTCGAGCCAGTAGAGGGCGTTGGCGACCAGGAAGTTCCGGACCTCGTTGCGGCCGTGGTTGAACACGAGCGTGCCCCAGTCGGGGTGCTC
>CAJANQ010000291.1 GCA_903941145.1 uncultured Actinomycetes bacterium | reverse complement strand
CTGAGCCGGCGTGACGTCCGGGTGGGCCGAGCCCCAGTCGACGACCTCGGCGACAGGGGCATCCACGTCGAGCACGCCCTGGTCGTCGAGGCGCATGAGCACGCCGGCCGTGAGCGACTTGGACGCCGACGCGATCAGGCTGACGCGCTGGGCGTCGACATTCCCGTTGTAGTGCTCGTAGACGATCCCCTCGTTGCGGTCGACGACGACGAGCCCGGCCCCCTCGAGGCCGTCGGCGGCCACGGACTTGTCGAGCTGGGTCCCGACGGCGGCGAAGTCGAACTTCTTGTCCGACACAGTGGTCGGCGTCGGGAGCGTGGTGGCGGGGCTGACGTCCTTGGTGCACCCGGCGGCGACAAGGAGCACGGCCACCAGGGCGCCGCCAGTGACAGCGCGGGGAAGGAGGGTACGACGCATCGCCGGAGGGTACCGGGCCTCGCCGGTCGCCCGAGCGTCAGACGTCGGCGGAGCCGATCTCGTCGACCCGCACGGGGAGGCCGGTCGCCAGCGAGCGGTCGGCGGCGAGCGCAAGGCGCAGCGCGTCGGCTGCGGCGGCACCGGGGCACTGGTTCGGGCCCTTGCCGGCGACCAGGTCCACGAACGCAGCCATCTCGGCGGCGTACGCGTCGTGGAACCGGACGGGGAAGCTGGGGTAGGGGTCGACCGGCTGGGTGACGCCGGGGTCCGCGGACCGCAGGGGCATCTGCGGACCCAGACCGGCGCTGAGCGCGTCGCGCGAGCCGACGACCTCGGTCCGGTGGTCGTAGCCGACGCCGTTCTGCCGGGTGCCGGTCAGGATGGCGAGCGCGCCACCCTCCAGCGTGACGACCGCGGCAGCGGTGTCGACGTCGTCGTTGCGGGCGAACATGTCGTCGACCAGCACCGACCCGCGGGCGAACACGTCGACCGGCGAGCGACCGCTCAGCCAGGCGATGGCGTCGAAGTCGTGGATGTGCATGTCGCAGAAGATCGACCCGGCCGTCGGGAGGTAGCTCTCGTGGGGCGGCTCGACGTCGTGGCACGCGGCGCGCACCAGGTAGAGCTCACCGAGTTCGCCGGTCTCGACGGCCTGGCGCATCGCCCGGAACCCGGGGTCGAACCGCCGGTGGAAGCCGACCTGCAGCTCGGTGCCGGCGGCCTCCACGTAGGCGAGTGTCGCCTCGGTGGCGGCCAGGTCGAGCGAGATCGGCTTCTCGCAGCAGCACGGCAGTCCCGCGTCGGCAACCGCGCGCACGTCGGTTGGGTGGTGGGCCGTGGGAGTGGCAACCACGACCCCGTCACTGCGCGACAGGAGCTCCTCGGCGGTGGCGCACACAGTCGCAGTGCCGCGTACCCGCTCAATCGCAGCGGGGTCGGGGTCGAACACCAGCACCTCGGTGACCGACTCCAGTGCCGCCAGGTTGTTGATGTGGGTCGTGCCGATCCGGCCTGCGCCGAGCACTCCGATTCGCATGGTCGCCCTTTCGTCGGTCGGCCGACCCTAGGCGGGCGGGAACCGACCCCTGAGCGTTGCGGGTCGTCCGTCCCGGCGGTCAGTCGCCGGCAGCGGCCCAACGTCCCCGGGTCGTGGCGAGCTCCTTGCTCGGCAGCGCGATCGTGCCGCTCGGTTCCACCAGCTCCTGACCCTTGCTGGAGAGCAGGAAGTCGACGAGTGCGACCTCGGTCGGGTTCGTCCCGAGCGAGGCACCGTCGACGTAGACGTACAGCGCCCTGCCGAACGGGTACGCCCCGCTGCCGATGGTTGCCGTGGTCGGCTCGACGCAGGAACCGTCCTTCTTGATGGCGACCAGCTGGACGCGGTCGCCCCACTTGGCGGCCTCGGCGAACCCCACGATCCCAAGGTTGGCCGGCCCCGCCAGCGTCTCCGAGAGGATCAGTCCGCTCGAGGGGGTGGACCCCCAGTCGGCCCGGAGGTCGGGCGACGCGTCCCGCTCCGTGGCGATCGGCTCGATGGCGAACCCTACGAACGAGTCGAGGGTCCCGGACCCGCTCCGGGGCGCCACGACGGCCAGCGGCGTCGCCGGTTGTGGAAGGTCCGAGGACCGGTCGTCGTCAATGCTCTGGGCGAGCGCGCCCACGTCGGCCCAGTCGTCGAACCCGGTCGACTCCGGGCCCGTCGCGGCGTAGAGCTCCGAGGGGGTGAGGCAGTTGGGCCCGCTCCCGGGGGTCGTGATCACGGACACGGCGTCGAGCGCGACCTTGAGCTCGACGGGGCGCACGCCAGACTCCTGGCATGCGGACCGCTCGCGGGTGTTGATGGGTCGTGACGCTGCAGCGATCTCGACCAGCCCGTCGCAGAAGAGCGTGAGGCCGTCGGCCGTGCCCGACAGCTCGATCCGCACGTCGGCGCTCTCGTGCTCCGTCGCGAAGTCGCCGACCACGGAGCTGAGCAGGCCGCGGAGCGTCTCGGACCCCGCGATCCGCACACGGTCGTCGAGCGGGTTCGACGTGCACCCGGCGGTGACGGCGACGAGGACCAGGGCGAGTCCGGCCGCGGCTGCCCGGCGGCTGCTGCCGGGTCGACGGTGCCGAGGGAACGAGCGTCCCTGAACTGTGTGCCGACCCCGACTCGCGTGCGCCATGAGGGGGCACCCTACGATGACGGACCGTGACGTGGCTCACCTCGCTCTCCGGTCCGGTGCTGCTCGTCGGGTCCTTGACGATCTGGGTGCTCTTCGCGTTCGGCGTCAACCGCTGGCTGCACGCCCGCACTCAGGACGACAGCGGCGAGCGGGCCGGCCTGGTGGCCGCTGCCTACATGACCGCGCTGGGCAGCCTCTTCGCCATCCTCACCGGCTTCCTCATCAACTCTGAGTACGCGACGCTCCGTCAGACCCAGTCGCTCGTTGCCGCCGAGTCGGCGGCCGCGAGCCAGCTGGCCTACAGCACCGAGGGTCTGCCGGCTGCTGACGTGGAGCGGATCCAGGACCGCCTGGTCGAGTATCTCGAGGCAACGGAACGGGACGAGTGGCGGGCCCTGGCGAGCCGTGAACCCGAGAACTCCCGGGCGTTCGCAGCGTTGAAGGAACTGAAGTCGGCGGTGTTCTACGTGAGCACGGAGCCGTTTGCTCCGGCCCCAGCGGTCGACAGCATGCGGGAGGCGGTCAACTCCCTCACCTCGGTGCGCCGCGAGCGCGTCGCAGTGGCGTCTCAGGAGCTGCCGATCGCGCTGCTGGCCCTGAGTGTGCTCGCCGGGGTCGCGCTCATCGTGAACGCGCTGATCGTGACGCTGCGCGCCGGCCCCCGCTACACGCTCGTGGCATGGGGAATCGTGGTGGTCGTGGCGCTCGACATCGCCGCGATCCTTGCGATCGCGGGCCCGTTCCGAGGGCCGTTCCAGGCCACGAAGGACCCCATCACGAGCCTGTCGACAGAGCTCAAGGACGGTCGCTTCATCCCGTGGCTCCCCGGTGATGCCGCAGTCGCTCCGAACGCCGCGTCGGTCGAGTGTGTGGACGCAGAGGCCGTCACAACTTCCTCGGCGACAGCGGACCGCGACCGACCGGCGTGCCTTGAGGTCGGGGTCGGCGAGCCGCTCACGGTCGGGGTGCTGGCCTGGCTGAGTGGAGCGAGTTCTGCCGGCGACGACGCACTGCTCGGTTCGACGGCGGCGGTCGACTACCTCGACGGCCGTTTCGACGGCCTTCCAGG
>CAJANQ010000290.1 GCA_903941145.1 uncultured Actinomycetes bacterium | reverse complement strand
TCGTGGCCCAGAACATGGCCTCCTGAGGTCGACTCACTCTGGCCGAGGGGCCGCAGCCGGTTCGCCGGCTGCGGCCCCTCGCCGCTTTTCCGGTCCACCTTCTGAACTCGTCATCTGGGTCGACGTCTCGGTGGATGGAGATGACGAGTTCGGGGTGGGCGGGGCGGGGGAGGACGGAGCAGGTCGGTAGGTTGCGGCGATGAGCGAGTCCGACCAGAGCCCGGCCGACGAGCTGGCGCGCCGGTTCAGCCCGTCGGAGCGGTTCCTGCTGATCGGCCTGGTGTGCATGGTCACGGTGGTGGCTACAGAGTCGATGGCGGTGACCACGGTCATGCCGCTCGTCGAGCGCGACCTGGGCCAGCTCTCGCTCTACGGATGGGCGTTCTCGGCCTTCTTCATCGGCAACCTGATGGGCAGCGTGGCCGGTGGCCGGGCCACCGACCGCATGGCGCCGGTCCTGCCGCTCGCTGCAGGCGTTGGGGTGTTCGTCGCCGGGCTGCTGGTGGGCGGTCTGGCCCCGTCGATGCTGGTGCTGGTCCTGGGCCGGCTCCTGCAGGGCGTCGGTGCGGGGGTCGTGCCGGCGGTGATGTACGTCTGCGTCGGGCGTGGCTTCCCCGCCGCGCTCCGCCCCAAGGTCTTCGCCATCACGTCCACTGCGTGGGTAGTGCCGTCGCTGGTTGCGCCACTGGTTGCGGCGTGGGTGGCGCAGGCGGTGGGGTGGCGCTGGGTCTTCCTGGGACTGGTGCCAGTTGCAGTGGTCGTCGCCGCGCTGTCGCTGCCCTCGATCCGTCAGGTGCCGACCGGGGCGGTGGACCCCGACCGTCCCACCACACCGGTCGGCAAGGTCGTGCTGCTCTCTGCAGGGGCAGCCTCGCTGCTCGCCGGCCTCACGGCGCAGAACTGGTGGGTGCTGGTCCCGCTCGTGGTGGTGGGTCTGGGGCTCGGTGTCCCGGCGTTCCGGTCGCTCACCCCGCCCGGGACCCTGGCGGCCCGGCCGGTCCTGCCCGCCGCGGTGCTGCTGCGAGGCGTCCTGACCTTCGCGTTCTTCGGGGCCAACGCCTACATCTCGCTCGCGCTGACCTCGGTGCGGGGCACCAGCACCCAGTACGCCGGGTTCGTCCTGGCTGCCTCGTCGCTGACGTGGACCGCCGGCTCCTGGTTCCAGGCCCGCTTCCACCGGCGGTGGGGCGAGGCACGGCTGGTGCGGCTGGGCGGCTCGGTCCTGACGGTCGGGCTGCTGGTGCTGGCCGTGAGCGTGTCCTCGGCCGTGCCGTTGTGGGTCTGGATGGTCGGCAGCCTGGTGGCCGGGTTCGGGATGGGCTCGGCGTTCGCCCCGATCTCCACGACCACGCTCGCCGCTGCCGAGCCGGGTCGCGAGGGCCAGGCCACCTCGGCGCTGCAGCTCTCCGACGTGCTGGGCACCGCGCTCGGCACCGGTCTGGCGGGCGTCGTGGTCAGTGTCGGCGGTCAGGGCTCGACGGGCCGACCTGGGCCGATGGTCGTGGTCTACGTGGGGACCGCAGCGGTCGCGCTGGTCGTGGCGCTCCTGGCCGGCCGGCTGCGGCTCGACCGGCTGCCGGCGCCGGCGGCTAGCTCGTCAGCGTCGTGACCAGCTGGTCGTAGAGCGACTCGAACACCTGCACCACGTCGCGGGCCCGGTAGCCCATGTCGTGGATCGGGACCCGGTGGCCCATGGCCTCGTTGATGACCGTGCGCTGGGGGATGTACGGCCGCCACACGGCCTGGGACCCCATGAGCCGGTCCAGCTCGTGGGCCTGGCGCTCGCCCTCGTTGGAGGTGCTGAGCGACCGGTTGACCACCACGCCGCCCACGTCGAGGCCCGGGTTGAGCTCGGCCCACACGTGCTCGACCTCCTCGAGCACGGCCTCGGCCCCTCGCAGCGACAGCGCCGACAGCTCGACGACGAGCAGCACGCGGTCGGCCGACGCCAGGCCGGCGCGGGTGGTGGGGCCCAGGGCTGGTGCACAGTCGACCAGCACGACCCGGTACTCCTCGAGCAGGCCTGAGATGGCGGCGCGGAGCCGGAGCTCGTTGTGGGGCTCCCAGCCGTCGCCCTCGCGGTCGATCAGGTTGCGTGACGCCGGGAGGATGTCGACGCCCTCGCCCCAGCCGGAGGTCACGAGTGCCCGACGGGCCACCGACGGGTCGCCCGTGCGCAGCACGTCGCCCACGGACAGGTGGTCGTCGCTGGCCTCGACGCCGAGCGCCCAGCCGGCACTGCCCTGGGGGTCCAGGTCGATGACCAGGCAGCGGTCGCCCCGCTCCTGCGCGACCGCGGCAAGCCCGAGGCTGACGGTGGTCTTGCCCACCCCACCCTTCTGGTTCAGTACCGCGACCACGTTCGACACGGCCCGATCATCCCACTTCGGGCCGCAACGACAACCCGGCCGCCCCCACCAGGGTGGGAACGGCCGGTCGTCCGGTTCTTCAGGTGCAGCGTCCAGCCGGTCCGGCGGGACGCACCGCACCCGGGTCAGAAGCTGAAGCCGGTGGCCGTGACCCATGACTGGTCGACGTGGAAGGCGCCCTGTGCGTCGGCGACGTTCACCGTGACCGGTGCCGGCTGACGGTTGCCGGTCGTGGCATCGAACGCCACGGTGCCGGTCCAGCCCTTCCAGCCGGAGGTGGCGGCGAGCGCCGTGGTCAACGGCTTGGCGTCGAACCCGCCGGCCTTGGTCGCCGTCTCGGCGAGCAGCTTGACGGAGTCGTAGGTGTAGGGCGACCACACGCCGGGAGCGGTCGAGAACTTCTTGTTGAAGGCCTCGACGAGGGCGGCGGAGCCGGGGAAGTCGTTGGGCGCAGGAACGCCGACGACCGGGCAGTTCTGCGCGGCCTCGGTCCCAGCTGCCGTGATGAACCCGTTGTCGTAGGCGCCGTAGTCGGCGAGGCACTTGGCCGGCACCTTCGCGTCGAACATCTCCTTCGCGATCAGACCACCCTCGGGGTAGTAGGTATCGACGTAGACCAGGTCAGGGTTGGTCGCAGCGACCTTGTTGATCGCGTCGGTGTAGGACTTCGCACCGGGCGTGATGGGCTCGGAGATGGTGACCTTGACCCCGGCAGCAGCGAGTTCCTTCTGCATCGCGGCCTCGGCGGACTTGGTGTAGTCCTCGGTCGAGTCGAAGATGATCGCGACGGACTTGGCGCCGAGCCACTTGGTGATCGCGGTGGTGGCGACCGGGGCGATCTGCGAGGTCATCGGCTGGAGGGTGAACCCCATGCCGGCGGTCTCGTCGGACGAGGTGAGCCGCAGCGGCACCAGGCCGGCCTTCTCGTAGAGGGGGAGCGTCTTCAGGCCGACGCCGGAGTTGTAGGGGCCGACGACGGCGTCCAGACCGGCGTCGATGGCCTTGTTGGCGGCCTTCGCTCCGGTGTCGGGGTCGGCTGCGTCGTCGATGGCGACGATCTCGACCTTCTTGCCGAGCACGCCGCCAGCGGCGTTGATCTCGTCCGCGGCCAGCTGCGCGCCCTGGAGCATGCCGGTCCCGGTGTTCTTCTGCTCGCCCGAGAGCGGGCCTTCCAGACCGATGCGGATGGTCGTGCTGGCGGCCTTGGCGGTCGTCGTCGTGGTCGCAGCGTCGTCGGAGGACGAGCATGCCCCGGCGACCAGCGATGCAGCGACGACGGCGGTGATGAGGCCGAGGCGGCTGGTGTACTTGGGCATGGACTGCTCCTTGAGGGGTGAGGAGCGAGTGTCCCACACAGGAGTCGCTCCCGCGAGTTCCAGGTCCGTCCCCGATTTCTCGTTCCCTGGTCGTTGGGGGAGGCTGTGCGCCGTGTCCGACACCCCGCCCCCCGGTTCAGCGTTCCTGGTCGCACCCCCTGGCGGTGCCGGACCGGGCATCCTGCTGCTGCACTCGTGGTGGGGTCTGACGACCGAGGTCGAGGACGCTGCTCGGGCGCTCGCGGCGGCTGGGTTCACCGTCCTGGTCCCCGACCTGTTCGAGGGCGAGGTGCCGGCCGACGCCGCCGACGCCGAGCGTCTGCTGCTCGAGTCCGACCCCAACGTCACTGCCTCGCTCGTGCTGGCCAGCATCCTGGCGCTGCGGGCCAACTCGGCCGACCCCGAGGCGCCGGTCGGACTCGTCGGGTTCTCGATGGGCGCGTCGTGGGCGCTCTGGGCCGCCACCCGTCAGCCGGCGTCCGTGCGAGCCGTGGTCGCCTACTACGGCTTCCAGGACATCGACTTCAAGGGGCTAGACGCGCCGGTGCTCGGGCACTTCGCCGAGACCGACGCGCTCGTCACCGAGGACCAGCTGGTCGAGATGCAGTCGCACCTGCTCCTGCTCGGCAAGTCCGTCGAGGTGCACCGCTACCCGGGCACGACCCACTGGTTCGCCGAGCCCGCAGCCGGCGACCACTACGACGTGGCGTCGGCCGCGCTCGCCTGGGACCGCACGCTCGAGTTCCTGTCCGAGCACGCCGGCCTGCAGGCCGACTGAGCAGTCAGGACCACGCAGGCTGGCCGGCTACCAGAGCTGGTCGGTGTAGGTGTCGGTGCCGGGGATCGTCGGTACGAACGGCGCCACCAGGCGGACCGTCGCCAGTCCGGACTCGTTCACCTTTGCCGCGTAGGACTCGATCCGGTCCCACGCCGCGGCCGGCTCGTCGGTCAGGAACATGAGCTGCATGCTGCGGGCCTTGGTGCCGGGGCCGGTGCCGAGCTTCATCGGGGCCTTGGCCTGGTCGCCCACGGGGATGATCGGCCGCCAGTGCAGGACCAGGTCGACGGGGGAGGTGCCCTCGGGCCCGTCGCCGAACAGCGAGTTGGCGGCACTCGTGCCGAACCACTCCTCGAAGTGGGCCTGGTTCACGCCCTCGGCGCGGTCCACGTGCACGCTCACAAGTCCCCGGTACGGGTGGTCGAGCGCCATGTGGGCGGGGACGCCGTCGGGGTCGCGGCGGTGCTCGCCGGTCGTGAAGTAGAGCGACGTGTGGGCGTGCACACGCTCGTCGAACCCGCGGTCGTTGGCGTAGAGCTCGAAGACCTGCTTGTTGGCCCACGCGAAGTGCTCGGCCTCGTGGCCCTTGTGGATGAAGTAGGTGGCGAGGAACGAGCCGGCGTCGACCGGCTCGGCGACGGCGAACTCCGACGGGGTGTCGGCCGGGAACCGCAGGTCCTTCAGCGGCCGGGTGGACACCCAGCGGCGGCCGGCGAACAGCCACGGCCCGATCATGCAGCCCGAGTAGAAGTGGT
Source organism: uncultured Actinomycetes bacterium (assembly GCA_903941145.1). GTDB lineage: Bacteria > Actinomycetota > Acidimicrobiia > Acidimicrobiales > Microtrichaceae > CAJANQ01. Next base: position 12,987 of record CAJANQ010000290.1, on the reverse strand, counting down.
CCCGCTCGTACCAGCGGTTGTAGGCGACCTCGTTGCCCTGGGTCGGGTCGACGAGCGTGAAGAGCATCGAGCCCACCTGCACGTCCTTGTCGGCGCCGAACGGCTCCATGGTCAGCCTCCTGTCCCCGGACCCCTGCCGGGCGTTTCGCAACCTACCGCGGGGCCGCGGACCGCTGCGGAGGTGCTGGGGGGTACGTTCAGAGCACCTCCTATGTCTGACGTCCCCGCCCGCCCGGACCCGCTGCCCGCCGACCTCCCGGTCGCGCCGCCCGCCGACCTCCCGGTCGCGCAGCGAGCCGCCCGGCCGATCCCTCCGCCTCCCGGCCGGCCGATCCCTCCGCCTCCAGGCCGCTCGACGCTGCCGCCCCCGCCGCCGGGCCGTCCCGCGGTCGTGGTGGGCAAGGTGGTCGAGGTGACGGTCACCGCCGTGCACGAGCGCGAGGTCGAGGTCCGGCTGGCCGATGGCCGCACCGGCGTCGTGGGCCGCAAAGAGTTCGAGTCTGCCCCGGCCGTCGGCGCCGTCGTGCCAGCCGCGCTCCTAGCCCGCGACGACCCCAAGGGCCGCGTGGCGCTCTCGCACGAGTGGGCCCGCAAGCAGCTCCTGTGGGACTCGATGGACGCCGCCAAGGCCGAGCACACGCCGTTGCGCGGGACGCTCACCTCGGTGGTCAAGGGCGGCGCAGTCGTGGACCTGGGCCTGCGGGCGTTCCTGCCGGCCTCGATGGTCGGCGAGCAGCCGGGTGCCGACCCGCTGCCGCTGGTCGGCACCGAGATCGACGTCATGGTGCTGGAGGTCGACCGGGCCAAGGAACGGCTCGTGGTCTCCCGCCGGGACTTCCTGCGCCGTGAGCGCCGGGCGACCGAGCGGGCGGCCTACTCGTCGCTCAAGGTCGGCGCCGACGTGCCCGGCACGGTCGTGTCCGTCGCCGACTTTGGCGCGGTGGTCGACCTGGGCGGCGTGCGCGGCCTGGTCCACCGGTCCGAGCTGACCTGGGGCCACCTGTCCGCGGTCGAGGACGTGGTGTCGGTGGGCGACGTCGTGACCGTCAAGGTGCTCGACGTGAACCGGTCCAAGAAGAAGATCTCGCTGTCGCTGCGCCAGACCCAGTCGGACCCGCTCGAGGGGCTCGAGGTGGGCGAGGTCTACGACGGCGCGGTGACCCGGGTCGTCGAGTACGGCTGCTTCGTGAAGATCGAGGCGACCGGGGCCGAGGGGCTCGTGCACCTGACCGAGCTCACCGAGGTCGGTGGCTACCGGCCCGACCAGCTGGTGAGCCCGGGCGAGCGGGTGCGGGTCAAGGTGCTCGCCGTCGACCGGTCCAAGCGGCGCGTGTCGCTGTCGGCCCGCCAGGCCGCGTACTGACCTGTTGGGCTGGCAGCCCGTGGAGCCTGGGGCGGTCTGGCCGGGTCCGGGTGGCGCAAGGCTGCACCACCCGGACCGGAGGTCGGAGTTAGCCGACGGCCACGGCGGGCCACACTCCCGGAGCCAGCCCGAGCACGGCGTCGTTCGTCGCCAGCAGGCTGGGCGACGGTGTGCCGTAGGGGTAGTAGAAGGCGCCCTGCTCGGCAGCCGGGTAGGAACTCCCCAGTTGGAACCCGATCAGCGCACTGACGGCGGCGGTGTCCGGCAGGGTGCCGGTGGCGCGCCGCGCTGCGACGACGAGTCCGGTGGAGTCCGGGTCGGTCGGAGAACCGGCCCCGCCGTCGAACGACCACCCGCCGTCTGCGTTCCGGACCGAGGTGAGCCAGGCCGAGAAGTCGGCGGGTGCGGTTGCGCCCAGCGAACGCAGTCCGAGGACCGCCATCGCCGTGCTGTTGGTGTCAGGCGACGCGAACGTCACCGGGTCGAACGCGCACGGTGCCGTCAGGTCGGCCCGGTAGGGCATCCAGCTGCCGTCGCTGCACTGCTGAGCCTGCAGCCAGGCAACGGCGGGAAGGTCGTCGACCGACCCGGTTCCGGGGTCCACGACCGCAGGACGGGGAACGACCACCGAAAGCGCAGCCAGCGCGAGTCCCTGCCGGAACGCTCCGTCGTAGGTGGCGTCCTGCACTCCGAACCGACCGGCGTCGGAGCCTGAGGTCAGCAGGGTGGCCTCTAGGCGGGCAACCAGGTCGGTGCCCCCGAAGCTGCGCGGGTCGCCGCCGGTCGACCTGACCGCAAGGATGAGTCGGGCGAGAGGTCCCGGCTGGTCGTTGCCGCTCCCGTCGACCACGTACTCGTCGACACGGAGCGACAGCGCAGTCACCGCTGCGGCGGCCACGTTGCCTCCAGTCCCGGCGATCCGTAGTGAGGTGATGGCCGTCGCAGTGCTGCCGAGATCGTTGGTCCCGGGGACGTACGGCGACGGAATGACTCCGGTGGTCGCGTCGAACTGCTGGGCGAGCCATGCGCCTGCCCCGGTTCGCGCCGCGGCCGCAGCGTCGGTGGTCGGCGTCGGCGCGCACGCCGACATCCATGTGAGGGCAACCACCACACAGGTGGCTGCGGCTCCTCGAAGTGCCTTCATCTGGCTTCCTTTCGTCGAGCCGCAGGAGGTCGAGCGAAGTCATTGCCCGAGGGCATGTGCTCCGGTCCCGTTTCCCACGACGGTTTCCGTTGAGCGGTCGAGGGTCGGCGATCCGACTCATGCAGCTGCGGTGCAGCGGCATCTACGGTTGCGGGGACAGCGCCGGGTTCTGACCGGCTTCCCCGACACCTCGACCAGTGCGCGGCCACGGTGGCCGAGCGCTGTGGCGTCAGCGGGTCATGCGACCAGCTGCGCGAACAAGGACGAAGTGCCGGGTGAAGCGACACTTCCTCCGGGAATGAACCGCCATCCCTCGACGGTGCCGTCCTGCATCTGACGTGAGGCCGGTCCCACTGTGGCGAACGTCCAGGAAGCTGTGCCGCCGACCCAGTAGGTCCAGTACTCGTAGCCGTTCGGCCCCGACTGGCCGCAGGCCGGAGCGACGGGCTTGCTGTCGATGGCGCACAGGAGCCCGCTCGAGCTGTAGCGCGGGGCTGGGGTGCCCAGACGGGCGGCGCGTGCGGCGAGTGCAGTGATGCCGCTCGAGCCCTGGGCCACGACCACGCAGACGATGCTCGGTGCCGCTGCTCCGAACGCAGTGGCGTCGACGACGACCATCACCCTCACCTGGCCGGCAGCGGCGCTCGGGCACTTTGCGAAGTTGACGGCGGGCACGGTGGTGGACGTGGACGTCGTGGTCGTCGTCACCGAGACAGTGGTCGAGGTCGTCGACGAGGGGGCCGGGGCCGTCGTCGTCGAGCCGCTCGGCACGGGTGCAGGGGCGGTGCACGCAACGAGCGCAACGACGGTTGCGCAGAGGCTGACGGCCGTGAGGCGGGCAGTGCGGTTCATTCGGGTGCTCCTTGCGCTGGTGCCGGGACAGCACGAGCGAGCAAGGGTCCGCGAACCCCGGCCCGGATCCGCAGTCCACGACGGTGTCCGTAGCACCAGCGGGTCGGCGATCCGACTTGTGCGCAGACCTCGGAGAGGAGTCGCACCCACGGTTGCGGGACAGCGCCGGACTTTGACCGACTTTCCCGAGCACCGCTGGAAGCACTTAGGCCACCAGACGACAGAGTGCCGCGTCAAATGCGACGCAGCTGGCCCGTCACCCGAAGCGGAGCCCGTCCATCTCCCAGAAGGCGCGCAGTGCGGTGACCTTGCCGTCGTCGCCCACCTGGTAGTTGATGACCAGGTCGGTGAACACGGTCCCGCCGCCGCCCGGCAGCGTGGTGGTGATGGTGCCGACGTTGGCGACGTCGTTGCCCGCCGCATACGACTTCTCGATGGTGAAGGTGACCGACTCGTTGGGGCCGACCACGGTGTCGTAGAACGCCGCGATGGCCTCCTTGCCCCGGTGGCCGAGGCCCTCGGGGTCGAACGGGGACGGACCAACCGGGTCCTGGACCACTGCGTCGTCGGCGAACAGGTCCAACCATGCGGCCCGGTCGCCGGCCTCGACAGCCTCCATGGAACGGAGCGAGGCGTCCCGGGCGGGGTGTGGTGCGAAGTCGTCGGGCAGGGTCGGCATGGGGTGCTCCTTGGCCAAGAACGTGGGTGGAACCATCGCCGGCGTGTCGGACGGCGTCCGTAAACTACCGGCCCGGTCCCTACTTCCGGACCGGTCCCACATGCCCTCCCGAACCCCGCCCCGACCCCCCAGCTCCAGCACCCGTCGTGCACCGTCGGAGCGGTCGTCGTCGAGCACGCAGGGTCCGGTGGCGGCGCGTCCGACCCGACTCCGGCTCCGGCCGTGGCAGAAGGCCGCGCTGGACCGTCTGGCCGCCACGTCGTCCAAGGACTTCCTCGCCGTGGCCACGCCTGGCGCCGGCAAGACCACGTTCGCCGTCACCGCAGCGGTTCAGAACTTGTCGGACCACCCGGGCCGTCGGGTCGTAGTGGTGGCCCCGACCTCGCACCTGAAGTTCCAGTGGGCGGCATCGGCAGCGAAGCTGGGCCTGCACCTTGAGCCGGCATGGGCGGCCCGCGACGGAGTGCTCCCCGCTGACATGCACGGGATCGTCACGACCTACCAGCAGGTCGCCAGCTCGTCGCGCGAGCTCGCCAAGCTCGCGGCCGACGCGTTCGTCATCCTCGACGAGATTCACCATGCCGGCGACGACCGGGCATGGGGCGAGGCGGTCACCACGGCCTTCGGTGGCGCGGCCATGCGGCTGTCGCTGTCGGGCACGCCGTTCCGGTCCGACACCGCTGCCATCCCGTTCGTCGACTACCAGCTCGACGAGGCCCGGGCCGACTACGAGTACGGCTACGGCGACGCCCTCGGGGACGGCGGCGTGGTGCGCCCGGTCTACTTCCCTCGCATCGGCGGGTTCATGGAGTGGGTCGACGCCGGCGGCGACACCGTGGCCGCGACCTTCGACGACGAGCTCGACCGCGAGCGCTCCAACCAGCGGCTGCGTACCGCGCTGTCGCTGGAGGGTCAGTGGCTGCCGACCGTGCTCGACCAGGCGGTCGAACGGCTCGCCGAGCTGCGCCAGGAGCACCCAGAGGCCGGCGGGCTGGTGATCGCCGCCGACCAGGAGCACGCCAAGGGCATCGCGGAGCTGCTGCGCACCCGGCACCGCGTGAAGGTCGTGGTCGCCACCTCCGACGACCCCGACGCGTCCGACCACATCAGTCGGTTCGCGGCAGGCACCGAGCCGTGGATCGTGGCGGTCCGGATGGTGTCCGAGGGGGTCGACGTTCCCCGCCTGCGGCTGGCGGTGTTCGCCACGACCACCACCACCGAGCTGTTCTTCCGGCAGGCCGTCGGCCGAGTGGTCCGATGGACCAACGGCGTGCCCGACCAGCGCGCCTACTTCTTTGTCCCCGACGACCCGCGCCTGCGCCACCACGCCACGTCCATGGCGGAGCAGCGCCGCCACAGCCTGCGAAAGAAGCAGGAGGACCGGGAGGAGCGCGGCGAGGTCGAGACCGACGACGAGGGCCAGATGAGCCTGTTCTCGGTGATCGGCTCGGTCGCCACCGAGTCCACCGGCCACGAGGCGCCCGGTGTGTTCGGCGCCGACCCGGACACCCGTGCACTCGAGGGCGACGACGACCTGGGTGTCGAGGTGCTCCTGCTCCCGCCGCCGCTGCCCGACGGCCGCGTGGTCATGGGCGGAGCGGACGACGACAGCGCTCCCGACGACGGCATGACGCTGCGCCAGAAGAAGACCCAGCTGCGCGACGCCAACGCCGGTGTGGTCAACGAGCTCCACCTGGCCACCGGCCAGCCCCGGGCGCAGATCAACAACGAGCTGAACCGGCTGGCCGGCTGCAACAGCGTGACCGAGGCGACGCTTGCCCAGCTGCAGCGCCGGCTCGACCACGGCCGCCGCTGGCTGCAGCGCTTCTAGGCCAGCTCGGGCGCCGAGCTGCCGGGAAGCCCGTCGTCCTCCGCACCGCCGGCGCTCGGCCCGGCGTCCGGTCCGAGCGGGTGCCGGACGAGTACGAACGCCACCCCCGCCGCAGCGCCCAGCACGACCACGGTGCCCAGGCGGTCCACCCAGCCGGGCAGCGTCGTCGGGACGACCGGCGACCACACCGCGGCGCTGCGGACCAGCGCCCAGCCGATCAGCGTGGCGGCGGACGCGAGCGCGAGCGGCACCCTGGGCAGTCCGGGGGCAACGGCCACCAGCAGCATGGCGGCCGCGGCGACCAGGGTGGGCAACAGGCTCGCACCGGCGTCGGGCGGGCTGGCTCGGAAGGTCGACCAGGCCAGGAACAGCGCGAGGGCGGACGCCACAAAGAGTGTGAACAGCTGCTGGTGCCGGTGCCGGGCCCACCGACCCACCAGCACGGCGGTGCCGACCCCCGACAGGGCGAGCAGGAGCAGCTGGGGCCAGGGCACGGTGGCGCCCAGGTAGAGGAGGCGTCCCTCCACCGTGACCTTCTGGCCGTTCACGGAGAGCGGGACCGACCACTCCTGGACCAGACCTCCTGGTCCGGTCGTGGGCCGGGCTGCCAGCATCCAGTGGATCCGGTGGTCATGCCATGCGACGCGGCCCCGTGCGCCGGTGGGCTGCCACTCGGGGTCGGCCGACGAGCTGGCCGACTGCGGCAGGGTGCCCCGGCCGTCGAGGGACTGGTTGAGCCAGTAGGCGGGGGAGCGTCGGTTGACCGCGACGACGCCGTCGCGACCGATGCGCAGGTAGGGCTCGCCGTCGTACCCGGGCACCACGACCTCGGTGCCGGGCCGCGTGGTCACCTGCAGGAAGGCGTCTCCGCCGACGACCGTGACCCGCGCCCCGTCCACGACGGGGTCGACCCGGTCGACCACCGACTCGTAGCCGGAGGGCCTCGCTCCGTCGGCGGCGGCCGGCGAGGCTGCAGCGAGCACGAGCCCGAGCCCGCCGGCGAGTGCCAGGACGACTCCGACCGCCAGCCGGGCAGTCGTGGAGCGGGGACGCATGCGGCAAGTGTGGCAGAGGTCGCACGGGCCTTGCCCGACACGGGTGGCCGCCATCAGCATGTGCACCGGGCAGCCGCACGACGACGTGGCGCGCTGCACAGGAGGAACCACCGTGGCCGAATCTCCCCGCAGCGACGAGGGCGTCGACACCGACGACGAGCCGACCTTCGAGCTCGACGAGGCACAGCTCGACGCACTCTGGGAGAGCGTGCCCCGGGTGTTCCCCCGTGAGCTGCCGCCCACCCCTCGCCGTGAGGTGCTGGCCCGGGCCCGGGAGATTGCGTTCGTGGCCTCCCGCAACTTCGCGCCGCTCGCCCTCAAGTCGACCGTCACCCGCAACCACCGCCCCGACGCCTACGCCCGGCCGCTCCGCAAGACGTTCGAGGAGCTGGGCGCCACGTTCATGAAGTTCGGCCAGCTGGTCGGCTCCAGCCCTGGCGTTTTCGGCGAGTCGGTGGCGGCCGAGTTCCGCTCCTGCCTCGACACGGGCAAACCGGTGCCGTTCGACGAGGTTCGCCGCGCCGTCGAGGCCGACCTGGGCATGCCGCTCGACGAGGCGTTCTGGTCGTTCTCCGAGACCCCGATCGGCCGGGCCTCGATCTCGGTGGTCCACAAGGCCACGACGCGCGACGGCCGACGTGTGGCCGTCAAGGTGCTGCGCCCCGGTATCGAGCGCCGCGTGGCGACCGACCTCGACCTGTTCCAGCCGCTGCTCGACGTGGTGGCCAAGCAGACCGGTGAGTACGCGGCGGGGCAGCTGTTGTCGATGTTCCAGGGGTTCCGCGTGCAGATCGGCGAGGAGCTCGACCTGCGCAACGAGGCCCGGGCCATGCAGCACTACCGGCAGCTGCTCCAGCAGGTGCACCTACCCCGCGTCACCGTGCCCGAGGTCTTCCCCGAGCTCAGCGGCCCGCGCGTGCTCACCATGGAGTTCCTCGACGGCGTGGCGGTTGACGACCTGACCACCGTCGCCGGCTACGGGTACGACCCGGGCCCGGTCGTGCAGGAGGTCATCAAGGGCTTCCTGCTCACCGCCATCCGCTGGGGCACGTTCCACGGCGACGTCCACGCCGGCAACCTGCTGCTCCTGCCCGACGGCCGAGTTGGCGTCATCGACTGGGGGATCGTCGGCCGGCTCGACCCTGAGACGCACCGGTTCTTCCGCCTGATGATCGAGGCCGCGCTCGGCAACGAGGACGCCTGGCCCGACATCGCCTCGCTCACGCAGAAGATGTACGGCCCGGTGTTCTCCGAACAGCTCGGCATGGACCACGCCCAGGTCGAGATGTTCATGCGCATGGCCATCGAGCCCGTGCTGACCCAGCCGTTCGGCGAGGTCTCCCTGGCCGACCTGCTCACCGCCCCGCAGCGCCGCATCGCCGAGGCCAAGGGGCTCGAGGCCAACGAGCTGACGCTGCGGGCCGTGTACCGCCGGTTCCGCGAGCAGCGCCGGGTGCGTGCCGCGCTCGAGGCGCACGGGGCGATGGACTCCGACTTCGACCGCAGCGTGTTCCTGCTGTCCAAGCAGCTCGTGTACTTCGAGCGCTACGGCAAGATCTTCCTGAAGGACGTCTCGCTGTTCGAGGACGCAGAGTTCTTCCGGGCCGCGCTCGACGCGCCCACCACCGCCGAGCGCAGCTGACCCCCCTCCCGCTCCCGACCTTGAAGTAGTCCGACCTCAGGGCGGTCGAAATCGTTCAAGGTCGGCGGGACATGGCGACCTTGTACGAAACGGACCTGTGAGAGGTCGACAACGTGCAAGGTCAGGGGACCATGTGGCCCAGGAGCGCCGCGGCGGTCCCGCCGACCAGGCCCACCGAGCCGAGCGTGACCACCGTGCGCACCCGCCACGGCCGGTCGGCCCACTGCGCCAGCACGACCAGGAGCGGCACGGCGGCCATGAGGTAGCGGCCGAGCGAGTCGATGTTGTTGGCCGACAGCACCATCAGCAGCGTGACCAGCGAGTACGCCAGCCACGACCACGGCTGCCGCCGCCGGAACGAGATGACGAGCAGGCCGATCCCCAGGACGGCGAACGCCAGGTTCGGCAGGTCGCGGAAGTTCCCGCTGCCGACGTCGACCAGGGCCCGGACCAGCCGGGTCACCGGTTCGTGGAACCCGGCGCGCAGCTGGCGCTGGACCGTGAGCGGTGCGGACCACGCCTCGCCCGACGCGGCGGAGATCCACGTGAACGCCAGCAGGGTGCCGACCGGTGCGCCGAGGACCGCGATGACCGACCCCAGGACCTTGGGCGGCGGCCGGTCGTCGTCCTCGTTGCGGGGGCCGGGCCGGTCAGGACGGCCGGACCACGCAACGACCACGTCGACGACCGCGGGCACGACGAGCAGCAGGCCCACCGGCCGGACCAGCGCAGCGACAAGGGCCAGCAGTCCGGCGAGGCCGAACGACCGGCGGTGCAGCATGAGGAGCGTGGCCGCCACGGCGAGCACGAACAGGCTCTCGGCGTAGGCGAAGACCAGGACGAACGCCGCCGGCCAGAGCGCCAGCACCCACGCGGAGCGGTCAGCGGCGCGCCGGTTGCGGAACACCTCGCTCGTGAGCTGCCACACCACCAGGCCGGCCGCGAACGCTGCGACGTTGGTCAGCAGGAGGAGTGCGACGTCCGGTCGATCCGCGAACACCGGCCCGAGCACCTTGCCGACGGCGGGGTAGAGCGGGAAGAACCGGCCTGCCCCCTCGACACCAGCGCCGTAGCCGCCCTCCGCGAGCACCCGGTAGTAGGTCCCGTCCCAGGTCAGCAGGCCTTCCTGCAGGTGCAGTCGTCCGTCGGGGAGCCGAACGGAGCCTGACAGGAGGTGGGCCACGACGAACCCGACCGCCACGCACAGGCGGGCCCAGACCCAGCCGACGGCCGTCGGGACCAGCGCAGGGACACGCGTCGGCAAGGAGCTGTTCGGCGTGCCGTCCTCGGCGACGCCGAGGTCGGTCATGTGCGCGGCCTGAACGCCGTCAGGCTGAACGCCTCGAAGAAGTTGTCGGCGTCACCCTTGACCAGGAGCTCGGGGTCCCGGTCGGCCGACAGCGCTGCCGCCACGCCCTCGCACTTGCCCTCGAACGTCTTGTACGAGTTGTTGGCAGCCAGGTACACCGTCGCGGTGGGCGGCAGGTCGGCCGTCAGCTCGGCGACGAACTTGCCCGGGTCGGCGGCCGTGTTGCGCTGCTTGTAGTCGACCCAGTCGACCAGGTCGGGGTTCCCGGCAGAGGGGAACGGCACGACCTTGGGCCAGCCGCTCGGGGACCGGCGGGCGAGGGCCCGGCCCACCGCTGGCCCCAGCTGGTCGGGGCAGACCACGATCACCGGGCTGACGTTCGCCCCGCCCCGGGCCACGTCGGTCAGGACCCTGTCGGCGACGACGCCGGACTGGCTGCGGTCGGCGCGGACCTCGACCGCAGCGGCCACCGAGGAGCCGGCCAGCACGACGGCCAGCAGCACCGCGGTCGCCCGAGGGGTCCGGGCCAGCGCGATGCCGGCGGCGACTGCGGCCAGGAACAGCGGGTAGACGACCGAGGCGTACCGCGAGGCGAACGTGCCGCTCGCGACGTAGCTCACGGCCCACGCCACGCCGAGGGTGACCAGCAGCACGCCGACCTCGGTGCGGACCCGGGGGAGCGGCCGCGCACCGAGCACCAGCTGGGGCGTGGGGTTGCGGACGGCGCGCACGACCAGCGCCGCGGCGACCAGGCTGACCAGCAGGTACGAGAGCAGCTGCGCCTCGGCAAACGCGCCGCCAGCAAAGTCGACGACCGCGACCAGCAGCATCGTCGTGGGCCGGAACGCCTTGCCCCACGGCGTGCCGGTGTGGGCCGACTGGTAGAGCATCGTCGGGAGCCACGGCGCGAACAGCAACCCGCCCGCCACCATGGCGCCGACGGACCAGCGGGCGCCGGTGCGGGTCTCGGGGCTGCGGCCACGGACGGACTGCCAGAGCGCCACCAGGCCCACGGTGCCGATCAGCCACAGCGACCAGTAGTGGGTCCAGAGCAGCGCGGTGGTGGCGAGGACCAGTCCCGCCGCCGAGAGCGCCCGGTTCCGTCCGCTGGTGCGCCCGGACCACAGGTTGTCGACCAGCAGGTAGCCGGCGAGCACCTCGACGATGACCAGCGAGTACATGCGGGTCTCGGCGCCGTAGCGGATGCCGTAGGGGACGACCGCGTAGACCGCCAGCATGAGCAGGCCGGTGCGTCGGGCACCGAGCGCGTCACCAGCGACCCGGCTGCCGATCCGTCGTCCGACCAGGTAGGCGAGGGGGAACCCGGCGAACGCGATCAGCGCCGAGAGCGCCCGGACCCACCAGTTCGACGTGTCGACGGCCGTCCAGAAGTGGAGCAGCGCGTAGTAGAGCGGCGGGTGGCCGTCGTGGCGGAGCGCCTCGGGGATCTGCCCCAGGGGGAGCCGGGCGATGTTGACGCTGAGCGCCTCGTCGAGCCACAGGTCGCTGCGCGGCGCGAGCCGGCCGACCACGCCGACCACCAGCGAGAGTGCGGTGAGCCCGAGCAGCCAGCGGTCGACGCCGGGTGCGTCGCGGTCGACGTCGTCGAGCAGGGTCCGCTGCTCGTCAGGGTTCGTGCGTTCGCCCACTCGGTTCCTTGCGTCGTGTCGTGCAGCTGGCCGTGCGTCAGGCCGCCGGCTCAGGGGGTGTCGGTGCCGTCGGGCCGGCCGCCGCGGTCGAGCCGCTCGAGCCGGTCCACCGCGCCGGCCAGCTCGGCCAGGCGGGTGCGCTCCTCGAGCGCCACGTACTCGTAGGCCCGGCGCGCCGGGCGGAGCGCCTTGAAGAACAGCCGCCGGGCCCGGCCGGACGCCGTGCCGGCCTCGCCGAGCCACGGGTTGGAGACGTCCTCGGGGAACTTGAGCCGGCCGGCGTCCAGGTCGAACCGGTACCAGCGGCGCATCTTCTCGAAGGCATGCCGCTCTGCCTGGTCGGGGTCGAGCGCGGTGGGTAGTCCGTCGAACAGCTGACCGGGGCCGTAGAGGTCCGGGTAGAAGTTCTCGAACACGAGCTCCTCGGGCCGGACCCAGAACGGCCACTCGTGGGGCAGCCGGGGCCAGCACATGGTGGTGAACGCCTCGGGCTCGACGAACTGTTCGGGGTCGGTGAGCTGGGCGTACCCGATGGGCAGCGTCCACTCGCAGAACTCGGTCGAGTCGGTGAGCCGGTCGGCGGCGGCGTACGCGTCGACGGTCAGCGCCCGGTCGAGGACCTGCGGCATGTGCGAGGCGAACGAGAGGTGTCCGGCCCCCAGGTACTGCAGCGCCAGATAGGTGGCGTGCTGGGCCCGGTCGAACGAGGTCTCGTCGCGGCGCCACAGGGCCAGGTCGTAGTAGGCGTAGGTGACCATGCGGCCGGTGCCGTCCTCGACGAAGAAGTCGGGGCCGACCGGCTTGAGCGGGCGGTAGTCGTCGTCGGACTGCAGGAACCGGTCCTCGAGGGGGCCGCGTTCGACCAGCGCACGGCGCAGTACGGCGTTGTGGGCGGCGTGGGCGGTGCCCAGGCGGGACCGCTCGGCGTCGGTCAGCAGCTCGGACTCGTCGACCAGCGTGAGCGCGAGCCCGTCGCCGACGGTGGCGGCCGACAGGTCGGTGAGCGGGGCGTGCGCCTTCGCCGGGGCCAGCACGACAGCCTCGGTGACCCACGGCATGAAGTGCCGCACGTGGCCGAGGGTCTCGGCCAGGACGGCCGGTCGGTTCGAGAGGAAGGCGATCTGCATCGGTGGCACCGGTCCGGGGCACTGCCGTGGGCGGGCCGAGGACGGTCCGATCCTACCGATGCCCGCCGGAGCCGCCCGGGACCAGCGGCGGTGTGCTGCCACCCAGGGTGCGCAGGGCGTCGCCCACCGCCTGTGCCGCAGCCTCCCAGGTGGGGGCGGTCCAGCCGGCGGCCCGGTCCACGGCGGCCTGGTGGTACTCGGGGTCGAGCAGGTGCCGCTCGACCAGCACGCAGAGCGCGTCGGCGTCCTTGGGGGAGAAGTAGGTGACCCGGTCGCCGCCCGCCTCTGGCAGGGCGCCCCCGTCGGAGGACAGCGTGGCGCAGCCGTGGTGGAGGG
>CAJANQ010000289.1 GCA_903941145.1 uncultured Actinomycetes bacterium | reverse complement strand
GACCCCCAGGGTGTCGGCCATCACGACCAGGTCGCCGACCCGCCGCGGGATCGACGTGCCGGGCGGCGTGCGACGCATCGAGTACACGAGCGTCAGGTAGCGGGAGAGCACCTGCTCGCGCTCTTCGGGGTCGGCGACGACCGAGATCCGGGCGCCGTCCTTGCCGGCCGAGATGGTGCCCTCGTTGAGGTCGATCACCAGCTCTGAGCGGGCGGGCACCAGGTCGGAGGTCTCGATGCCGTACAGCTCGGCCACGGCGGCCAGGTCACGGTCCTCAAGACGACGGTGGCCGGTCTCTGCCTCGAGCAGCGCGACCGACGACAGCCGGCCACCCAGACGGGAGGCCGCGTCCTCGAGGCTGTAGCCGCGGGACACGCGTGCTTCGGACAGGAGCGAGCCGAGGCGACGCGGGGGGACCAGCTCGTCCACCGCGGCACCGCCGTCGTTCCAGCTGTCGGGTCCTGCGTCGTTCCCAGCCATGTCCTGTCCTCCTGCGAGGTCCTCCAACGAGGAGTTCACCTGCAACCCACCTATCGGCCCGGTCGGCAGGCGCTTGAGAATTCGTTGAAAATCTTGCACACCCGGCGCCACCGGGTCGCCCTGCCACCGTAGGCAATCCCCCCACTAGGGTCTGGGTGTGGCCGCCCCCTCCGCACCCCGTCCGCCCTCCGACGCCGCGAACGACCCCGAGTCGGCGCTGCCGTCCGTGGGCGCCCGGGTCCTGGCGTTCGGCTCGATCCTTCTCGGAGGGCTGACCGGAGGGCTCATCGGTGCGGCGTTCGCCCGCCTCGGCGGGTTCGAGGGCGTCGCCGCCGGACTGGTCCTGCTGGTCTCGGCGCTCATGTGCGCCGGCGGCGTGGCCGTCGTCGCGGTGCTGACCCTCCGGGCGCTCGGCGAGTGGGAGACCAACCGACGGCGACAGGCCGTCGAGCAGGCGCCCCGCACCTCCTCATGAGGTCAGGCACATGAGCACCGACCCGCTGCTCGCCGAGTTGCTGGACGTCGCCACCCGCGCGGCGGCCGCAGCCGTCCAGCTCGTCCACCACGACCGGCCCGAGCAGCTCGAGGTCGAGACCAAGTCGAGCTCGGTCGACCACGTGACCCACATGGACCGGGCGTCCGAGGCGCTGATCCGACAGCTCGTCGTCGAGGCCCGGCCCCACGACCGCATCGTCGGGGAGGAGTCCGGCACGCCGGACGGCGACGGGACCAGCGGCCTCACCTGGTGGATCGACCCCATCGACGGCACGACCAACTACCTCTACGACCATCCTGGCTACGCGGTGTCGATCGCCGTGGGCGACGACGACGGGGCGCTCGTCGGTGTGGTCGCCGACCCGACCCACGCCCGCACCTACGTCGCCGAGCGGGGCGGCGGCGCCCGCTGCGTGCGCGACGACGGCGGGACCACCGAGCTGCGGCTGGGCACTCCCCCGCCCGTCGAGCGGGCGCTGGTGGCCACCGGCTTCTCGTACGACGCCGCCCGACGGGGCCGCAACGGCGCGGTCGTGGCCCAGCTCCTCCCCCGCATCCGCGACATCCGCCGGTCCGGCGCCGCGGCCCTCGACCTGTGCAGCGTCGCGGCGGGCCGGGTCGACGCCTACTACGAGGCCGGCCTGAGCATCTGGGACCTGGCGGCCGGACGGCTCCTCGCCACCGAGGCCGGCGCCAAGGTCGGTGCGCTGGCCGGCGACGACACCGTGCCGGAGGTCGTGCTCGCCGCCCACCCGGACCTCTACGGCCCGCTCGAGGAACTCCTGCGCTCGCTCGGCGCCGCCGAGGTCTGACGGCGTGCGAGACTGACCGGCGTGGGCACTCGCATTCTGACCGTCGAGGACGACGAACGCATCCGGACCGCCGTGAAGCTGGCGCTCGAGGACGAGGGCTGGGAGGTCGAGGAGGCCGAGACCGGCGAGGACGCCATCGCCCGGTTCACACGGACCCCGTCCGACGTCGTCCTGATCGACATCATGCTGCCCGGCGTGGACGGGTTCGAGGTCTGCCGCTCCATCCGCCGCCAGAGCGACGTGCCGATCGTCATGGTGACCGCCCGGGCCGACACGCACGACGTGGTGGCGGGCCTCGAGGCCGGCGCCGACGACTACCTGACCAAGCCGTTCGTGCCCAAGGAGCTGTCGGCCCGCATCCGGGCGCTCCTGCGCCGGGCCCGGCCGGCGTCGCCCGGCAACCCCCGGCTGCGGTTCGAGGAGCTCGAGATCGTCCCTCAGGAGGGCGTCGTCACCCGCGGCGGCGACCAGATCCACCTGACCAAGACCGAGTTCCGGCTGCTGGTCGAGCTGGCCAACAACCCGGGCAAGGTGTTCTCCCGCGAGGACCTGCTCGAAAAGGTCTGGGGCCATGGCGTGTTCGGCGACGGCCGCCTCGTCGACGTCCACGTGCGCCGCCTGCGCACCAAGGTCGAGGCCGACCCGGCCAACCCGCGCCACGTGGTGACCGTCCGGGGCCTCGGGTACAAGCTCCAGCCGTGAGCCGGGTGCGCCCATGAGCCCTGACTCCGAGGTACGGGACCGGCGGATCGCGCTGGGCCTGCAGGTCAGCGTCCGGGCCCGCATCACCATCGCCGTCGCGCTGGTCGCGTTCACGCTCTCGGTCGTGCTCAGCATCACCACGCTCGCGGTGGCCCGCCGCACCCTGCTCGCCGACCGCGAGGAGGCCCTCACCCGGCGGGCGCTCGCCAACGCCGCCACCGTGGCCGACGGCGCGGCGGGGTCGGCCGACCTCCAGTCGCTGCTGAGCTCGCTGGCCGACGCCGGCAAGCCGTCCATCGTCACGATCGACCCGCAGACCGGCCGCACGACCATCGCGTCGCTCGACCCCCGGGTGAGCGCCGAGCGGCTCCCCCGCTCGCTCAAGACCCGCGTCGTAGAGCGGCAGGAGGCCGGCATCATGCGGTTCCGGCTCGACGGCCGGACCTACGTGGCCGTGGGCGTGCCGATCGGCGCCAACGAGGGCTACTTCGAGGCCAACGACCTCGGTGACATCGACGCCGGCCTGCGGACCCTGGCCCTCACCCTCCTCGCTGCGACCGGCCTCACGACGCTGGTCGGCGCCGGGCTCGGCTACTGGGCCAGCCGCTACGCGCTCCAGCCCCTCGACCACATCGGCGACGCCGCCGAGGACGTCGCCGCCGGCAAGCTCGACACCCGCATCGACTACACCGAGTACGCCAACGACCCCGACCTGGCGCCACTCGTGGCCAACTTCAACGCGATGGTCTCGGCGCTCGAGACCCGGATCGACCGTGACGCCCGGTTCGCGAGCGACGTGAGCCACGAGCTCAGGTCCCCGCTCACCACGCTCAACGCCTCGATCGAGGTGCTCCGCAACAACCGCGACGAGCTCCCCGAGCGGGCCCAGCAGGCCCTCGAGCTGCTCTCGTCCGACATGGAGCGCTTCACCCAGCTCGTCGAGGACCTGCTCGAGATCTCCCGGTTCGACGCCGGTGCGGTGCGCCTGGAGCTCGAGGCCGTCGCGCTGGTGCCGACGGTCGAGTCGGCGGTCCGGTCCATGGCGGCCAGGCCCGTGCCGGTCGAGGCCGCCGACGGCATCGCCGAGACCGTGCTGGCGTGCGACAAGCGGCGCCTGCTCCGGATCCTGGCGAACTTCCTGGACAACGCCGAGAAGTACGGCGGCGGCGCGACCGGTGTGTTCGTCGAGCGTGCGGACCACCCGGTCGACGAGGACTCGCCTGACGACGAGCCGATGCCGACCGTGCGCATCGCCGTCGAGGACGCCGGTCCCGGCGTCGTCGAGGCCGAGCGCGAGCAGATCTTCGACCGCTTCATCCGTGGCAGCAAGGGCGGCAGCCGCGGCGGGTCGAGCGGCGTGGGACTGGGCCTGGCGCTGGCCGAGGAGCACGCCCGCCTCCAGGGTGGCGAGGTGTGGGTCGAGGCACGGACCGACGGCACGCCGGGCGCCCGCTTCGTGCTCGAGCTGCCCCTCGTCGAGCCGCTCGAGGAGGACGGCGAGGACGTGGAGCTCGACGACCTGGCCGCGGTCAGCCCCGAGGAGGCCGTCGTCTACGCCCTCACCGGCGAGCTGCCCGCCATCGTCGTGGACGACCAGGGAGAGCGTCCGTGACCGGCCCGCGACGCAGCACGGTGCTCCTGGTCGTCGCTGCGCTGGGCCTTGCAGCCAGCTGCGGGATCCAGCCCGACGAGACCCCGCGACGCCTGACCGTGTCGACCACCACCACCGTCCCCCGCCCCACGACCACGTCGGGCAACACCGCGACGGCGCTGTACGTGACCCGCAACGGCACCGTCGTCCCCGTCACCCGCGAGCTGCCGGACCAGCAGGCCCGCACCGTCCTCGACGCCCTCGTGCGGCTCCGGCCGCCGGACGTCGGGGTCAAGGGCGCCACCAACGCCGTGCCGACCGGGACCGAGGTCCTGTCGGCCAACCGGACGAGCGCCCGCAGCGGCAGCACGCTCGCGGTCGACCTGTCCGGCCGGTTCGACCGTGTGGTCGGTCCGTCCCGCCAGCTCGCAGTGGCCCAGCTCGTCATGACCGCGACGGGGCTGCCCGGCATCCAGAAGGTCCGTTTCAGCATCGACGGCAAGCCCGTGACGGTGCCGACGCCGACCAAGGGCGACGCGGCCGAGGTGACGGCGTGCGACGTGCGCTCGCTGCTGGCCGATCCGGACGCACCTGACAGCGCCGGGCTGTCGGCCCGGTCGGCCGCCCGGCTCACCGAGCGCAGCGACGCGCTCGAGGCCTCCTGCAGCTAGCCGGCGTCAGCCGTCGAGGTCCGGCGTGCCCGGCCACGGGGCGAAGAACGGCTCCGCCACGTCGAGGTACAGCGACGGGTCGACCCGCTTGAGCTGGTCGACCGCGTCCCCCACGGGGACCCGCACGATCTGGTCGGCCTGCAGCGCGACCATCGTCCCCCAGGCGCCGTCGGCCGCGGCCTGTGCCGCCGCCACGCCGTACCGGGTGGCCAGCACGCGGTCGAACGCGGTGGGCGTGCCGCCGCGCTGGATGTGGCCCAGGGTCGTGACCCGGGTCTCGATGCCGGTGCGGCCCTCGATCTCCGCTGCGAGCGCCTCACCGATCCCGCCCAGGCGGCGGTGGCCGAACCGGTCGACCTCGTAGTCGGGCTCGGGCATGGAGCCGGGCACCGCCGCAGCGCCCTCGGCGACCACGACGATCGAGGCGAAGCTGTTGCCCTCGTGACGGGCGGCGAGCCGGGCGCT
>CAJANQ010000288.1 GCA_903941145.1 uncultured Actinomycetes bacterium | reverse complement strand
CAGCGGCTGCAGCCAGGTGTCCTGCTGCTCGCTCGAGCCGAAGAGCGCCAGCACCTCCATGTTCCCGGTGTCGGGGGCGGAGCAGTTCATGGCCTCCGGGGCCAGGTGCATGGACCGGCCGCTGATCTCGGCCAGGTGCGCATAGTCCAGGTTGTTGACGGGGTCCGGCGTCCACTCCGTCTCGTGCGGCATGAACAGGTTCCAGAGTCCGCGGGACCGGGCCTCGGCCTTCAGGTCCTCGACGATCTGCGGGTGTCCGTGGGGGTCGCCGAGCGCCGCCATCTGCTCCTCGTAGACCGCCTCGGCGGGGTACACGCACTCGTCCATGAAGGCGAGAAGACGTGCTTGGAGGTCGGCGGCTCGGGGGCTGAGTGCGAAGTCCATCGCCTCCGACCCTAGCCCTCCGGAAAAATTTCACTACGTAGTAGTGGGGGCCTGTTCCGGCCAGAAACGTTTGACACGACCTCGCACTAGGGCTTTGTCTGTACCGCCGTGAGCACCTCTCTCGTCATCGTCGAGTCGCCGGCCAAGGCCAAGACCATCGAGAAGTACCTGGGCGACGGTTTCGTCGTGACGGCCTCGATCGGCCACATCCGTGACCTGCCCAACAAGGTCGGCGAGCTGCCCGAGAACCTGCGGAAGGAGCCGGGTGCCGAGTACGGCGTGCTGATCGAGGACGGGATGCGCCCGGTCTACGTGGTGCCGACGTCCAAGAAGGCGCAGGTCAAGGAGCTGAAGTCGCTCCTCAAGGACGCCGACGTGCTCTACCTCGCAACTGATGAGGACCGCGAGGGGGAGGCCATCTCATGGCACCTGCTCGAGGAGCTCAAGCCCAAGGTCCCCGTGCACCGGATGGTGTTCCACGAGATCACCCCCGAGGCCATCCGCCACGCCGTGGAGAACCCTCGTGAGCTCGACCAGCGGCTCGTCGACGCCCAGGAGACCCGCCGGGTCGTCGACCGGTTCGTGGGCTACGGACTCTCGCCGGTGCTCTGGCGCCGGATCGGCCGTCTGGCCCGTTCCGCCGGCCGGGTGCAGTCCGTGGCGACCCGGATCGTGGTGGAGCGTGAGCGTGAGCGCATGGCGTTCCGCTCTGCGTCGTACGCCGACCTGGTCGCCACCTCGCACCAGGCTGACGCCGCAAAGTCGCAGACGCTGTTCGAGTCGACGCTGGCCGAGCTCGACGGCGTCCGGCTGGTCCGGGGCAGCGACTTCGACGACAACGGGATGCTCAAGCCCTCGGCGCTCGGCAAGGTCGTGGTGCTCACCACCGGAGAGGCCACCGACCTCCGCGACGCCCTGGAGGGCAAGGACCTGGTCGTGCGGTCGGTCGAGGCCAAGCCCTACACCCGCCGGCCGTCCCCGCCGTTCATGACCTCGACCCTCCAGCAGGAGGCCGGCCGCAAGCTGGGCATGAGCTCCGGCGTCACCATGTCGGTGGCGCAGTCGCTCTACCAGAACGGCTACATCACCTACATGCGGACCGACTCGGTGTCGCTGTCCGGCACCGCCATCGAGGCCGCCCGCTCCCAGATCGCCGAGAAGTTCGGGGCGGCGTACCTGCCGGAGAAGCCCCGCTTCTACGCGTCGAAGTCCAAGAACGCCCAAGAGGCGCACGAGGCCATCCGCCCCGCCGGCGACCGGTTCCGCACCCCCGCCGAGCTGGCCGGCGAGCTGCGCTTCGACGAGCGCCGTCTCTACGAGCTGATCTGGCAGCGCACGATCGCGTCGCAGATGGTCGACGCCGTGGGCGAGTCGGTGCAGGTGCGCCTCGGTGCGGTGGCCGCCGACGGCCGCGACGCCGAGTTCTCCGCCTCGGGCCGGACCCTGACCTTCAAGGGGTTCGTCCAGGCCTACGTGAGCGAGTCCGCCCCCGCCGCCAAGCCGGAGAACGCAGAGGACGACGACGCGGACGAGAAGGACTCGGTGCTGCCGGTCATGGCCGTGGGCGACGTCATGACGGTCGACCAGCTGGTGCGCAAGGAGCACGAGACCAAGCCGCCGGCCCGGTACACCGAGGCCTCGCTGGTCAAGCAGCTCGAGGAGCTGGGCGTTGGCCGGCCGTCGACCTACGCCTCGACCATCCGCACCATCCTCGACCGGGAGTACGTGTGGAAGGACGGCAGCGCGCTCGTGCCGCACTGGATCGCCTTCGCAGTGATCCGGCTGCTCGAGGACTACTTCCCGTCGTTCGTCGACTACCAGTTCACCGCCAAGATGGAGGCGGACCTGGACGACATCGCAGCGGGCGACCAGGACATGACGCAGTTCCTCGAGCACTTCTGGCTGGGCGACGAGAGCGCTGCCGACGACCAGGACATGGGGCTCGAGCGCCTGATCTCCGACCGCCTCGACCACATCGACCCGCGGACCGTGTGCACGCTGGGACTGGGCAAGGACGACGAGGGCCGCGAGGTCAACGTCCGGATCGGCCGGTACGGCCCGTACCTCGAGCGGATCACCGACGGTGTCGAGGAGACGGAGCGCTCGAGCATCCCGGACGGCCTGAAGCCCGACGAGCTCACGATGGAGCGGGCCCAGGAGCTGCTCCTCATGCCCACCGACGGCCGTGAGCTGGGCCACCACCCGGACTCCGGGCTGATGGTGATCGCGAAGAGCGGCCGGTTCGGTCCCTACGTCCAGGAGGGCGACTTCGACACCGACTCGGGGCTCAAGCCGCGGACTGCGTCATTGTTCGCCGACATGGACGTCGCCACTGTCACACTGGAGGACGTGCTCCCGCTGCTCGAACTTCCCCGCACCGTCGGCGCGGACCCCGAGTCGGGCGAGACCATCGTGGCGCTCAACGGGAAGTTCGGCCCCTACCTGCGCAAGGGCGGGGACGAGACCGGGAAGGGTGCCGACTCGCGGTCGATCGAGTCCGAGCGGCAGATCCTGACCATCACGCTCGACGAGGCGCTCGAGGTCTTCAAGCAGCCCAAGCGCCGGCGAGGCCAGGGCGTCGCCAAGCCGCCGCTGCGCGAGATGGGCAACGACCCCGACTCCGGGAAGCCGATCGTGGTGAAGGAAGGCCGGTTCGGCCCGTACGTGACCGACGGCGAGACCAACGCCAGCCTCCGCAAGGGCGACACGCCGGAGCGGCTCACGATGGAGCGTGCCCGCGAGCTCCTCGAGGAGCGTCGCGCCAAGGGTCCGTCGACCAAGAAGAAGGCGCCCGCCAAGAAGAAGGCTGCGGCGAAGAAGAAGGCGCCGGCCAAGAAGAAGGCCGCCGCCAAGAAGAAGGCGCCGGCCAAGAAGGCGGCCGCGCCCGCCGCCGAGGCAGAGGGACCCGCCGACGACGGTGGCTGACGCCCAGGAACCCGCTTCGCTCCCGGTCCCGGACGGGGCGGCCGAGGAGCAGGT
>CAJANQ010000287.1 GCA_903941145.1 uncultured Actinomycetes bacterium | reverse complement strand
GGTGCTGGCCACGACGTCGAGGTCATGACCCTTGGACACGAACACGACCACGAGCTGGGGGTCGGCGCCCTCGACGGCCAGTGCGGTGGCCTCGGTCGCCGCGGTGGCGGAGTCCTCGGCCGTGGAGTGGCCAACCCGGACCCATGCGGCCTGTCCGCCTGTAGCAGTCGTCATGTGCTCGCCCTCGATCTGATGTCCGCGCCGTCGGTCGTCTGCGCAGTGCGTTCGAACCTCAATCGGCCGGTCCGCGGGAAACCTGAACCTTCCTCGCCGAAAGGTGCCGGACGACCGTCAGGACGCTCAGGGTCCGGGCCGGTCGGGTCCGGCGGGGCCGGTGGTACGTTCGCCCCATGACCGACTGCTTCGACGTCACCATCGAGGACCATGTCGCGCACATCTCGCTGTGCCGGCCCGACGTGTTCAACACCATGGTCCCCGAGTTCTGGAACGACCTCCCCAGGATCGTGCGCGACATCGACGAGCACGCGAAGGCCCGCGTCATCGTGCTGTCGTCCACCGGCAAGCACTTCTGCGCCGGCATGGACCTGGCGGTGTTCGCCGGCGAGGGGCTCACCGAGGGCGGTGTGCAGGAGCAGGGCCGCAAGCGGGCCCACCTGTGGATGCTGGTCCAGAAGCTGCAGGACTCGTTCACTGCGTTCGAGCAGGCCCGCATGCCGGTGCTGGCCGCCGTCCAGGGCGGCTGCATCGGCGGTGCGGTCGACATGGTGACGGCCGCGGACCTGCGCTACTGCACCGAGGACGCGTTCTTCTGCGTCCAGGAGATCAACCTGGGCATGACGGCCGACGTCGGCACGCTGCAGCGGCTGCCCAAGCTCATCCCCGAGGGCATCGCCCGCGAGTACGCCTACACCGGCGCCCGGATGCCGGCGTCCGAGGCGCTCCAGTACGGGCTCGTGAACCGGGTCTTCCCGGACCACGCCTCGCTGCTCGAGGGCGTCATGGGCGTGGCCCGCCAGATCGCGACGCGTTCGCCGCTCGCCATCTGGGGCACCAAGGAGATGGTCAACTTCACCCGTGACCACTCGGTGGCGGACTCGCTCCGCTACATGGCGGGCTGGCAGTCCGGCATGTTCCAGCCGGGCGACATGGTGGAGGAGATGGTCGCCAAGGGCGAGCGCCGTGACCCGTCGTTCGAGGAGCTCCCGACCCGGCCGACCGGCCTGGGCGGGTAGTCCAGGGCCAGCAGCTCAGACCTGGCCGCGGCCGCGTTCGGTGGCCGCCTGCCGCCGGGCGTCCAGGTCGCCGTGGTCGGCGCCGGCCTCCCACTCGGCGCTGACCCTCCACTCGTTGCGCTGGGCGTCGAGGCCCGTCATCTGCACGTTCTCGCGGTAGGTGGCCAGCAGCCGTCGAACGCCGGGCTGGTCGTTGCCCGAGATGTCGTCGGCCAGGGCCAGACAGCGCGGCAGCAGGTCCTCGTGCGGGACCACCTCGTTGACGAGCCCCCAGTCGAGCGCGAGCCCGGCGTCCACGAAGTTCCCGGTGAGCGACATCTGCCGGGCCCGCCGGGTGCCGACGGCCTGCGGCAGCAGGACCGACATGCCCCATCCCGGCTGCACCCCGACCCGGGCGTGCGTGTCGGCGAACCGGGCCCGGTCAGACGCGACCAGGAAGTCGCAGCCGAGGGCGAGCTCCAGCCCGCCGGTCACCGCCACACCGTTGACCGCCCCGACGAGCGGCTTGGTCATCTCGGGCCAGGGTCGCCGGAGTTCGCTGCCGCCCTCGAAGCCGCCGGACAGCATCGAGGGGTCGCCGGCGAGCTCGCGCAGGTCGAGGCCGGCGCAGAAGGCCGGGTCCGAGCCGGTGACGACGACCACGTCGACCTCGGGGTCGGCCTCGGCGGCCGCCATGGCGTCGTAGAGGGCGCGTCGGAGTGCCTGGTTGAGCGCGTTCCGGGCGTCCGGGCGGTGGAGGCGGACCACCTGGGTCCGCCCGTGCCGGCTGGTCAGGAGCACGTCGTCGGTCATTGGTCAGTCGTCCTTCTCGAGGGGCGGGAGGAACTCGAAGCGCAGGTCGCCCAGGCGGACCAGGACCGACGAGATCCAGCCGCCCATCGCCGAGAAGTGCTCGTCGAGGATCGACCCGTCGGCCAGCGCCGCCTCGTCGAGGTCGTACCCGCCCTCGTACGAGATCTCGACGGCATGCTCCGTCTCGGACAGGTCGGCCGAGGACACGGTCTCGACCGTGGGGCCGGAACGCACCAGGTGCTCGGTACCGATGGCGGGGCTCTCGGCGGGGAGCGCGTCGAGCACGACCTTGGGGTCGGGGGCGGCGACCAGCCGCTGGATGCGCAGGACGACCTCGATGTCGATGCGCGGCGGCTCCGCACCGAACTCGCCGTCCAGGTACCAGGACCGGTAGGCGGTCTGCGACCACGTCGGCCAGTCGAGGGTCAGGTCGGCGCGGACGCGCGGCGGTAGTCCCTCCCCGGGGAGTCCGTACGAGGTCTCCCAGGTGACGTCCCCGAGGAGGACGTCGACCTGGAAGCGCTCCTCGAACGCCTGGCGCTCGAGCATGGCCTGCTCGAGCGCGTCGCGCAGGGCCCCGATGGCGTCGGTGAAGACGTGGTCGAGCACGACGGTCGGTCAGACCGACGCGAGCGACTCGGGGGTCACCTCGTAGAGGACCGACGAGCCGGCCTGGACGGACGGCACCAGGCCTGCCGCAGTCGGGAGCACCTGCTCGGCGAAGAACCGGGCGGACGCGATCTTGGTGTTGAGCCAGGCGACGTCGGCCTGGTCCGCACCCTCGAGGTCGGCCTTGGCGCCGAGCGCGAGGCGGGCCAGCAGCCAGCCGCCGGTCACGGTGCCGAAGATGCGGAGGTACGGGGTGGCGCCGGCGAGCGCCTCGACCGGGTTGGCCAGGCCGTTCGTCATGATCCAGTTGGTGACACCCTCGAGCGTGTCGACGGCGGCGGCCAGCTCGGTGCGGATCGAGGCGAACTCCTCGCCCGCGGCGGCCAGCTCGCCGTCCAGGTCACGCATGCGCTGCAGGTACTCGCCGACCACGCCGCCCATGCGCATGCCGAGCTTGCGGCCGACCAGGTCCATGGCCTGGATGCCGTTGGTGCCCTCGTAGATGGGGGCGATGCGGGCGTCGCGGTAGTGCTGCGCGACGCCGGTCTCCTCGACATAGCCCATGCCGCCGAAGACCTGGATGGCGGTCGAGGTGACCTCCATGCCGACGTCGGTCGACCAGGCCTTGGACACCGGCGTGAGCAGCTCGGCGATCTCGCGCCAGTGCTCGGCGTCGTCGCCCTCGAGGGCGCGGGACAGGTCGATGGCGGCCGAGTTGTACACGAGCAGGGCGCGCATGGCCTCGACGTGCGACTTCATGAACATGAGCATGCGACGCACGTCGGGGTGCGCCTCGATGAACGCCGGCTCCTTGGAGTCGCCGCCGACCTCCCGGCCCTGCCGCCGCTCCTGGGAGTACTGGAGTGCCTTCTGGAAGGCGGCGTCGCCGAGGGCGACGCCCTGGATGCCGACCGCGATGCGGGCCGAGTTCATCATGGTGAACATGGCGCGCAGGCCCTGGTTCTCCTCGCCGACGAGGAAGCCGGTCGCCCCGCCGTCGTCGCCGTAGCTCATGACGCAGGTGGGGGAGCCGTGGATGCCCATCTTGTGCTCGATGGAGACGCAGTTGACGTCGTTGCGCTCGCCGGGCTCGCCGTCCTCGGTCAGGAGGAACTTGGGCACGATGAACAGCGAGATGCCCTTGGTGCCGGCCGGCGCCCCCGGTGTGCGGGCCAGGACAAGGTGGACGATGTTCTCGGCCATGTCGTGCTCGCCGAACGAGATGTAGATCTTCGTGCCGGTGATCTTGTAGGTCCCGTCGCCCTGCGGCTCGGCCTTGGTGGTGCAGAGGCCCACGTCGGACCCGGCCTGCGGCTCGGTCAGGTTCATCGTGCCGGTCCACTCGCCGGTGACGATGCGGCGCAGGTAGCGCTCCTTCTGCTCCTCGGAGCCCCATGCCTGGAGGCACTCGATGGCGCCCGTGGTCAGGCCCGGGCACATCGTGAGGGCGCCGTTGGCCGCCGTCATGAACTCCAGCGCGCACGTGAACACGGCCTCGGGGAAGCCAGCGCCGCCGTACTCCGCCTCGGCGTTGAGGCCCTGCCAGCCCGCCTCGACGAACTTGGCGTAGGCGGTCTTGAACTCGGCGGGGGTCTCGACGCCCTCCGGGCTCCACTTCAGACCGACGGTGTCGCCGATGCGGTTGGTGGGTGCGAACACCTCCTGCATGAACCGGCCGTGCTCGCCGAGGACGTCGGCGACGGTCTCGGGGTCGGCGTGCGCATAGCGCTCGCTCGAGGAGATTTCGTCGAGCATGCCGACGTGGCGCAGCGTGAACAGGGCGTCCTTGACGGGGGAGCGGTAGTCAGTCATGCCGGGCAGGTTACCGCTCGGTCACTTAGTTCCGTCCGGCGCCGAAGGTGCGGGCCTTTCGGACCAGCGCCGGTCCCGGTACCCTGCGACGCAGCGCGGTTATGCCCCGACGGAGCGTGACCGCGGAATCCTGTCGAGATCCTCACATCCGGGCGCTGCCGGCCGATTTGAACATCGTTCCAACCGTCCCCGCCCAAGGAGCCCCCCCATGTTGAAGTCACGCACCGTTCGTGCCGCCGCCAGCGTCGCGCTCTGCGCATTCGTCCTGGGCCTGGCCGCCTGCTCGACGTCGGAGTCGTCGAGCTCCACGACGGCAAAGGGTGACAAGTCGACCACGACGTCCAACCCCTACGGTGCCGGCGCCGTCGACCCGCCCGGACCGACCGACGTGGTCCTGACCGTGACCGGACCCGGCGGGACCAAGGAGTTCACGATGGACCAGCTGACGGCGCTCGGGACCAAGGACCTGACCATCTACGAGCCGTTCGTGAAGCGGAACATCGCCTTCACCGGGGTGCCGATGGCCGCCATCTTCGACACCGTCGGGATCTCCGGGGACGTGAAGGTCGCCACCGAGGCGCTCAACGAGTACATCTACGACAAGTCGACCGCAGCGGACTTCGTGGGGTCCGAGGGGCTCATCGCCGTCGCGCAGGAGGGCAAGCCGGTCCCGGTCGACCAGGGCGGGCCGATCCGCATCATCTTCCCCGACGGCTCCCAGCAGGCGAAGAACCTCGAGGCCTGGAACTGGAGCCTCGAGAAGATGTCCGTCAAGGGCTCCTGACCCGGTCCTGACGGCACCGGACGACAGACATGGACGACGGAACGGTCGACGAGGTGGTGACCGACGACGTCGGTCGGCAGTTGAGCCTTGGCCGGCTGTTCAGCACGGGCCAGCGCGTGCTGGCGCTCGTCGTCGCCATCCTGCTCGTCCTGACGGTCATGCAAGCGGCCCGGACGTCGCAGACCTCGGTCGAGGCCGTGGACGCGACCACCGGCGCCCAGACCACGACGTCGATCATCGGGTTCACCCAGCGCGAGAGCCTGGGCACGGCGGTCATCGTCGAGCGCTGGCTGGCCGGGCAGTCGTCCCGCCGCGACCTGCAGATCGCCCGTGCCTTGCTCGCCCGCCGTCTCGCGACGGTGGACGACAGAGGAGTCGCTGCGGGCGAGCGGGCCGGCAAGGACTACCTCGACTCGCTCGAGGCGCTCGACGCCGCCTGGGCCGAGGCCCCGCCGGGGGTGCTCCCGCCGGACCAGCGGATGGACTTCGTCCGCACGGTCGGGCCGGCGGTCGTGGAGTTCACCGAGCAGTCGAAGCACCTGTCGGACCGCTACCAGCAGTTCGCCGACGACGTGCTGCGCAACACCACCGAGAAGGCCAGCCGCAACAACCAGCTCGAGCTCGTGCTGCTCGGCCTGACGCTCGTGTCCTCGCTGGTCCTGTTCTCCTGGCTGGCCCGCGACGTCCGCCGCAAGTACCGGTCGGCCAGCGTGGCGATCGAGCACGACCGGGCGGACCTTGAGGACGCCCGCCGTGCGCTGGACCGTGCTGCCGCCTTCGACCGCGGCGAGGCCGTCGTCCTGGAGCAGATCATCGCCGGCCGAACCCTGGCCGACGTGCTCGAGCAGAGCGTGGCCCTGGCCAACGGTCGGGTCGACGAGGCCCGGTTCCGGCTGGTGGTGGGCGGGTCGCTCATCGACCCGGCCCGCTTCTCCGGCGCTGTGCACCTGCGCGACGGCGTCATCCCCGAGGAGCTCTCGGACGGCGAGGTCGTCGACGAGTGGGAGCTCCCGGTCGACGAGGGCGTGCCGGCCGGACTGCTGCAGCTCGTCGGGGCGGTCGACGGGGACCACCTCGACGAG
>CAJANQ010000286.1 GCA_903941145.1 uncultured Actinomycetes bacterium | reverse complement strand
CTGTCGGTGGCCCACGTGCCGACCACGCTCACCTACCGGGCCGCGGCGACCGCCACGACCCAGGACCCGGGCACGGGCGCCCACGGCGAGGTCCGGGTGGCGGCCGACCAGTGGACCGGGCAGGCCACGGCCACGGTGGCGCTGGTGCTCGGTCTCGAGGACTACCTCGACGCCACGCTCTCGGTCGACCAGGCCGCAGTGGCCAGGGACCTCTCCGCCGCGGTCGGAGTCCTGCGCGACCGGGCCCGCTGAGCGGGCCGCCGACGTGAGGTAGATCGACGGCCATCCGGCGTTCGTCCAATATGGTGAGCAAGGGGAGGGTGTGCGGAGTGTTGAACGTACCGTCTGGTGTTCGCCGTGGCGTCGTCGTGCTGGCGGTGCTCTCGGCGGTGGCAGTGTCGTGGGGCCCAGGGGCCGAGGTTGCGAGGGCCTGCTCATGCCAGGTCCCGGAGTCGGAGGCTGAGGCGGTGGAACGATCCGACGTGGCGTTCACTGGAAGGCTCGTCGAGCGGATCGATCCAGACCCGCTCCTGACGTCCTCAGATGCTGTCCGGTACGTGTTCGAGGTTGAGCTCGTGCACAAGGGGTCCGTGGGGCCGCGCGTCGAAGTGGAGTCGGCCGTCCAGAGCACCTCGTGCGGAGCAGTGGTCTCGGAGGAGTTCCCGATGTTCGTCGTCGCCTCCAAAGAAGGTGGCCGCTTGACGACGTCGCTGTGCGCCGGGAACCGTCCCATCACCGATCTCGAAGGGCCCCCGCGGATCGCTGGCCAGGCGCCGGCGCCGCCTGCCGGGCAACGACAGCAGCCGACCAGCACGGACGAGGTTGCTGCTCCCGCCGCTCGAGCCAGCTGTGAGGACGGCTCTGTGGACTGCGACGACACGGGAGGCAGAACGGACTACACCCTCATCGCTTCGCTGGCTGCCGGAGCTGCGCTGGCCGTGGCCGCAGCGGCGGGAGCTGTCTGGATGTCACG
Organism: uncultured Actinomycetes bacterium; assembly: GCA_903941145.1. Taxonomy (GTDB): domain Bacteria; phylum Actinomycetota; class Acidimicrobiia; order Acidimicrobiales; family Microtrichaceae; genus CAJANQ01. The sequence continues at coordinate 2,310 of CAJANQ010000286.1, read as the reverse complement.
ACGCCGTGCCCGGGCCCAGTAGCCCCGAGGCCGTCGGAGTGACGCGGCCGTAGTTGACGGCTCTGCCAGCCGGCCCCGAGACGTCTGCGCGAGGAATTACCCGGCGTCCTACCGAGGAGCGTCGCGGGCCGCTCACCGAACGTGCGTCCGAGCGCACCGCCCGCTGAGCGGGCCGCTCGTCAGACGGCAGGCCGGGCGCGGCCGACGTCGGCCGTGACGGCGTTGAGCAGGTCGCCGATCGTGCTGCTCTGTTCGAGCGGGTGCCGCAGCGGCACGTCCGGGTGCACGGTGTAGGAGTTGCGACGGCCGACCCGCTGGCGGGTCAGGTAGCCACCTTCGATGAGCTCGCTCACGATGCGCTGCGCCGCCCGTTCGGTGATCCCGACGGCAGCTGCCAGGTCGCGGAGCCGCAGGTCGGGGTCCTCGTCCAGCAGCAGGAGCACATGGGCGTGGTTCGTCAGGAACGTCCAGGAGCTGCTCACGGTTCGTGACCCTAATGGACACCGTCGACGGAAGCATGAATTACAGTTCCGGTGTTTCACCCCATCTGCTCGGTATCCGACCGCTCGCCACCAGGGCGACCAACGTAGGATCCTGAGACCTACGACGACGGAGACGTTCAGTGGACACCCCGCCGCCATCGGCCGCCGACCGGCCTGCGAGCAACGACAACGACCAGCCCGCAGCCGTTCTGACCAGCGACGAGGGGCGGTGGTTCCGTCCGTCCTCGGCCGAGGTGGCCCGTGACCTCGACGTCAACCCCGTCGACGGCCTGAGCTCCAACGAGGTCGCCCGCCGCCTGGAGGTGCACGGCCGCAACGAACTGGCCGAGCCGCCCCGCCGGCCGGGCTGGCTGAGGTTCCTGGACCAGTTCCGCAACCTCTTGGTCTACGTCCTCCTCGGTGCCGCGGTCCTGTCGGCCGCAGTGGGGGACTTCAAGGACCCGGTCATCATCCTGATCGTCCTGCTCATCAACGCCGTGCTCGGCTACGTGCAGGAGCACCGCGCTGACAACGCGCTCGACGCGCTCCGCAAGATGCTCGAGCTGATCGTCCGGGTGCGCCGGAACGGCGAAGTGGTCGAGGTCCCGGCCGCCGAGCTGGTCCCGGGCGACCTGGTGCTGCTCGAGGCCGGCGACCGCATCCCGGCCGATGGCCGCTTCCTGGTGGCGGCCTCGCTCTCGGTCGACGAGTCCACCCTCACGGGCGAGTCTGTGCCCGTCGACAAGGACGACCGCCCCGTCACCGAATCCGGCGACGTACCACTGGCCGAACGCCACAACCTGGGCCACATGAACACCACCGTCGTGCGCGGCCGCGCCGAGATGGTGGTGACCGAGACGGGCATGGAGACCGTCGTCGGCCAGCTCGCCGGGGTCCTGGGGTCCACCGACAACCCGGTGACACCGCTGCAGGAGCAGCTCGACAAGCTGGGCAAGCGCCTGGCGCTCATCGCCGGCGTCGCCGTGCTCATCGTCTTCGCGGTGGGCCTGGCCCAGGGCGACGAGCTGAGCGAGGCGGTGCTCGGCGCCGTGGCGCTGGCCGTCGCGGCCATCCCCGAAGGTCTGCCGGCCGTGGTCACGGTCACGCTCGCCATCGGCGTGTCCCGCATGGCCAAGCACCACGCCATCGTGAAGCGCCTGGCCTCGGTCGAGACGCTCGGGTCCACCACCGTCATCTGCTCCGACAAGACCGGCACGCTGACCCTCAACCAGATGACCGCCACGGCGCTCGCCTCCCGCGGCCAGATGTTCGCGGTGGACGGGCTGGGCTACGGCACCGTCGGCACCGTGCGCAGCGACGACGGTCCGGTCACCGACCTGGGCGGCCTGGAGGCTGCGCTCGTGGCGGGCGTCCTGTGCAACGACGCCCACCTGACCACCGACGACGAGGGTGCCCCGGCCATCGTGGGCGACCCCACCGAGGCGGCCCTCGTGGTGCTGGCTGCCAAGGCAGGTCTGGATCCCGAGCAGCTGCGGGCCGCGTCGCCCCGCGTCGACGAGGTGCCGTTCGACTCGGCCACCAAGTTCATGGCCACGCTCCACCCGGCGGGCCCCGACCGCTCCCTGGTCGTCGTCAAGGGTGCACCGGACGTCGTGCTCGGCCGCTGTGCCACCGTGGCGGGCCCCGCAGGGCCGGAGCCGCTCGAGGCCTCCGTACGCGAGCAGGCCGTGGCCGCCAACGACGCGCTCGGCGCCCAGGGCCTGCGGGTGCTCGCCGTGGCCACCCGTGAGCTGCCCGTGTCGGCCGCCGACTACACCGGCGACCTTGCGGCCGAGGTCTCGGACCTTGACCTGCAGATGCTCGTCGG
>CAJANQ010000285.1 GCA_903941145.1 uncultured Actinomycetes bacterium | reverse complement strand
CGCCGGGTGCCGGCCAGGAGGGTGTCCCGACACGTCCGGCCCTCACCCGTGGCACCGCCGTCAGCACGGGGACCCCCGTCCAGGCCACCGACTGGCTCGTCCCTGCGGTCCGTACCGGCCCGGCCCAGCGGTCGGTCGTCCTGGTGCACAACACCTCGGCGGGCATCGCACTGCTGAAGGTGTCGGTGCTGCTCGACGGGAAGCGGGTGGTCCCCTCGGGGTTCGACCGCTACGAGCTGGCGTCGGGCGACGGCGTCCTGGTGCCGATCGGTCCCGCCGACGTGCCGGACGGGTCGGTGAGCGTGCAGGTCGAGTCGTCGACCCCGGTCGTGGTCGAGAACCTCAGCACGTTCTTCGGGACCGACGACCTTGCGATGGACCTGGGCATCCCGCTCCCGGGCGGGCCGGGCAGCGTGGGGCTGCTCGCCGACGGCTGACATGGAACGCATCGTCGTCGCACTCGTGCTGGCGGCCGTGGCCGCCGTGGTCGCGGTGGTCACCGACCGGTCCCGGCGGAAGGAACCGCCCACCCAGCCCCGGACCTACGCGGCACCGCTGCAGGTCGACCGGTCCGACTTTCTCCGGCCCGACGCCGAGTGGCTGGTCCTGGCGTTCACCTCGTCGACCTGCGGGACGTGTGCCGATGTCTCGTCGAAGGTCGTGGTGCTCGAAGGGCCCCAGGTCGCGGTGGCGGTGGTCGACTCGGTGGAGCAGAAGGACCTGCACGACCGCTACCAGATCGAGGCGGTCCCGATCGTCGCCATCGCCGGCGCCGACGGCGTGGTGCAGGCGTCGTTCATCGGTCCGGTCAGCGCGACGCACCTGTGGGGTGCGTTGGCCGAGCTGCGGGAGCCGGGCTCAGTACCCGACGGCTGTGGCGCCGCAGGCGGCGACCACGACCACGACCACTAGCCGGCCGCCGTCGGGGACGGTCGGCCGAGACGGCCGCTAGGCCGTCGGGGGTTCCTGCGCCGGTCCGGCGCCAGGAGGTGCCGCCGGGGGCGGGGTGATCGTCGAGGGCAGCGGCGGGGGAGTGGTCCCCGGCGTTCCGGTCCCGGTCGGCGCAGCGGCGGGTGCCACCGGCTCGGCCACAGGGCCGGGCTCGGCGGGCAGCGTGCCGGCCGCCACGGAGATGAGACGGGTCACCTCGGCGCCAGAGATCGTCTCGTGCTCGAGGAGGGCACGGGCCACCAGGTCCAGCGCCTTGCGCTGCGTGGTGAGCAGCTCGACGCAGTGGTCCTCGGAGTCGCGCAGGATGCGCTCGACCTCAGCGTCGATCAGCTTGGAGGTGTCCTCGGAGTACTCGCGCTGGGTGCCGAAGTCGTCGCCCAGGAAGACCGGGCCGGACGTGCCCCAGGCCCGGGGCCCGACGGCGTCGCTCATGCCGAACTCGGTCACCATCCGGCGGGACCGCTCGGTCGAGACCTGCAGGTCGTTGCTGGCGCCGGTGGAACGGTGGTTGAACACCAGGTCCTCGGCCACGCGGCCACCCATGGCCACGACGATCGACTCGTCGAGGTACTCCTTCGAGTAGGAGTGGCGCTCCTCCTCGGGCAGCTGCTGGGTCACGCCCAGTGCCATGCCGCGGGGGAGGATCGTCACCTTGTGCACCGGGTCGGCGTTGGGCAGGAGCGCCGCACAGAGGGCGTGGCCCGCCTCGTGGTAGGCGGTGATCTCCTTCTCACGGTCGGACAGCACCATCGACTCGCGGCGCTGGCCCATGAGCACCCGGTCGCGGGCGTCCTCGAAGTCGGACATCTGGACGACCTTGGAGCCCCGGCGCACGGCCGACAGGGCCGACTCGTTCACCAGGTTGGCCAGGTCCGCGCCCGACATGCCCGGCGTACCACGGGACACCAGGTCCAGGTCCACGCTGGGGTCGAGCTTCTTGTGCCGGACGTGCACGCCGAGGATGGCGCGGCGGTCGTCGAGCTCGGGCAGCGGCACCACGACCTGACGGTCGAAGCGGCCCGGGCGCAGGAGGGCCGGGTCCAGGATGTCGGGCCGGTTGGTGGCAGCCATCATCACGATGCCGGTGGAGTCCTCGAAGCCGTCCATCTCGGACAGCATCTGGTTGAGGGTCTGCTCCCGCTCGTCGTGGCCGCCGCCCAGGCCGGCACCACGCTTGCGGCCGACCGAGTCGATCTCGTCGATGAAGATGATGGCCCGGCCGTGCTTGCGGGCCGACTCGAACAGGTCGCGGACCCGGCTGGCGCCGACGCCCACGAACATCTCCATGAAGTCGGAGCCGGACACCGAGAGGAACGGCACGCCGGCCTCGCCGGCGACGGCCCGTGCGATGAGGGTCTTGCCGGTGCCGGGAGGACCGACGAGCAGCACGCCCTTGGGGATCTTTGCGCCGATCTCGGTGAAGCGCTCGGGCTCCTTCAGGAAGTCGACGACCTCCCGGATCTCACGCTTGACGCCCTCGTAGCCGGCGACGTCGGAGAAGACGGTGCCCGGCCGCTCGGTCGTGTAGGTCTTTGCCCGGCTGCGGCCGATGGACATGATCCCGCCCATCTGGCCCTGCGCCCGGCGGTTCATCCAGACGAAGAAGGCGATGACCAGGAAGATCGGGAGCAGCAGCGGGATGAGCTGTCCGAGCAGGTTGGGGGTCGGCGTCGAGAAGTCGACCTTGACGTCCTTGGCCTCCATCTCCTTGATGAGCGCCGGCGGCGGCTCGGTCGGACCGGTGGTGGTGAAGGTCTCGCCCGACTTGGTCGTGCCGGAGATGGTCTGGTCGACGTTGTTCCACGTGACCTTGGCGATGTTGCCCTCGGCCACCTGCGAGGTGAACTCGGAGTAGGCGATGGGCTCGACCTTCTTCGAGGACAGCGAGAGGGCGCTGACGACGGTCAGGAAGACGACAGCGACGAGGACCCACACGAGCCAGGAAGGAAGTCCGCCATCGCGCCCGCGGCCCTTGGTGGAGCCGTCGGAGGTGTCGTTGCGATCGGATGGCATCTGCACAGACTAGAAGGCTCCGCCGCGTCTGCCACGGCGAGATGCGCCCCGAAGGCCGTGACACCTGCCGCAACCTGAGCAGACGGCCATGTTGGGGCGGCCCGAGTGCCCGGGGTCCGCCCGCACGACGGAGCCTGCCGGTACCGTCACGGACGTGACGAGAACCTGTGCCAAGCCCGGTTGTGACCGCGCCGCGGTCGCCACGCTCGGCTACGCGTACGCCGACGGCGTCGTGTGGCTCGAGGACCTTGCACCGGAGGCCCACCCGATGGTCCACGACATGTGCCGCCTGCATGCGGACACCGTGCGTGTGCCGCTCGGCTGGGAGCTGCGCGACGTGCGTGACCAGGGCCACGACGGCCCGGTCCGGCTCGACCTCATCGGTGCCTGAGTCGCCCGAGCCCGGGCCGCCGGTCGGCCCGGACGGCGTGCCCGCGCCCGCCCGCCGACCGTTCTTCGCCGGCCCTGCCGACCCGTCGGCCTGGGGTCCGTGGGGCCTGGGCGACGTCGGGGCCGGCATCCTCGCGTCACAGTTCCTGGCCGCCGTCTGCACGGTCGTGGCCATGGGCCTGGCGGGCTGGACGTCCGCAGAGGACGTCCCGATGTGGGGACTGGCCCTGCTGCAGCTGCCCCTGTGGGCGGGGTGGGTGGGGGCGCTGGTCGTCGCCGGCCGCAAGGGCGACGGCGTCGTGGCGGAGTTCGGGTTCCGGGCCGAGTGGATCGACGTCCCCGTCGGACTGGCCCTCGGCGTAGCCCTCCAGCTCGTGGTGCTGCCGCTCCTGTACCTGCCCGTCCTCGCGCTCCTGGGCAAGGACAACGAGGACCTGTCGGAGCCGGCCAAGGAGCTGGCGGGCCGGGCCAACGGCGGCACCGGCTGGCTCCTGCTCCTGCTGCTCGTCGGGATCGGCGCCCCGGTGGTGGAGGAGCTCTTCTACCGCGGCCTGCTCCAACGGGCGCTGCTCAAGCGCGGCCTCCCGGCGTGGGCGTCGGTGGTCCTCGGCGCGGCGGTGTTCGCCGCCATGCACCTCGAGGCGCTGCAGTTCCTGGGGCTCTTCGTGTTCGGACTCGTCGCCGGGGTGCTGGCCCACCGGACCGGCCGTCTCGGGCCGTCGGTCGCCGCGCACGTGGGGTTCAACGTCACCACCGTCGTCACGCTCTGGCTGACGCGGTAGGGGGGACCCGGCGGGGTCGCTCCGGTCCTCGCCCGCCCGTGCGGCCGGGCAGATCTGCCCAAGGCGCTGAATTTCGCGTCGCGATCCCTTAAGTTCGGGGGGCGCACTCCGATCGGGTGCGCATCCGGGGGTCCCTCGACCCCGGACCTTCCGGCCGAACAGCCGGTTGGGGGACGAGGGAGGTGCGTGCCGTGACGAAGTGCCCAGTGTGCAACAACGAGATGGTGGAGATCGGCCTGACGGTCGACGGGTCCGGTCTTGTCATGCGCAGCTGTTCCGAGTGCGACACCCGTACCTGGCACCGCGACGGCGAAGAGGTGGACCTCGACGGCGTCCTCCACGACATCAGCTCTGTTCCGACGCGCTACAAGCGCTCGCTCTCCGACTGAACGCGGCCGACCCAGTCCGACGGTCTGCTGAACGTCTGCCGCGTTACCGTCCTGAGCGTCACTCGGAATTCACCCTTGCGTGACAGCATGAGGCCCCTATGAACGACTCCGCCGGTTCGGGCACCCTGCTCGACGAACCCACCGATCTCGACGAGGTCCCCGACGAGCAGGTCGGCGAGGCCGACGCCGACGGCCCCGGCGCCGACCTCCCGGTCCCGGTCGACTCGCCGGACCACTCCGGGCAGCGCACGATGGCCTGGGTCAGCTGGGGTGTCGTGGCGGCCTGCGTCGTCACCGTGTTCATCGCGATGCAGCCCCGGCTGCTGTTCACGAACAGCACCCCGACCGGCGGCGACATGGGTGCCCACGTCTGGGGCCCGCGGTACCTGATGGACCACCTGATCCCGCAGCTGCGGCTGTCGGGCTGGTCCCCTGACTGGTACGCCGGGTTCCCCGCCTACACCTTCTACATGGTCGTGCCGTCGCTGTTCATCGTGCTGCTGGCGGCCGGACCGCCGTGGTGGCTGACCCCGTTCCTGCTCGCGGCGCTGGGCTTCGGGACCTACAAGGCCCAGGAGCGGATCACCTCTCCGGCCCGCAGGACGCTGCTGTTCGCAGCGGCGGGCCTCGTCGCCGTGCTGTGCGTGCCGGTCCCGTACAACGTCTCGTTCAAGCTCGTCTCGGTAGCCGGACTCTGCGCCATGCCGCTCGCCGCCTTCGCGCTGGCACGTGCCGCCAAGCTGCCGTTCCCGGGCCCGCCGCTGATCGCCGTGGCGAGCCTCGTGTTCCTGTTCGACAACGGGTACACGATCCTGGGCGGCAACATCGCCTCGACCATGGCGGGCGAGTTCGCCTTCTCGATCTCGCTGATGTTCGCCCTGCTCTACCTGGCCGTGCTGGTCAAGGGGTCCCGCACCGGCACCGACCGGGCGCTCGGGGCGTTCTTGTTCGCGCTGGTCACCCTGTGCCACCTGATCCCGGCGATCTTCGCCGCGGTGGCCACGGTGGTGTACCTGCTGACCCGCCGGGAGGACCGCGAGCCGTGGTGGGACCGCAACCGCAACGGGCGGCTGGCTGCCGGCGGCGTCGTGGCGGTCGTACTCCTGTCGCTCTGGCTCGCCCCCTCTGCGTTCCCCCTCGTCGCCACGATCGCGGCGGTCGCGCTCTTCGTGAGCTTTGACGCCCGGGTGCTCAAGTGGTCGGCAGCGGTGTTGCCCGTCGGCGGTCTGCTCGCCGGGTTCTGGTTCGTCCCCTTCTACCTGAACAGCCCCTACCTGAACGACATGGGCTGGGAGAAGTACACCGACTACGCCAAGCACCTGTGGCCGGACCCCGCGGTCAACAACATGCCGTACCGCAACGTGGTGTTCGCGCTCGCTGCGCTCGGCATCGTGCTGTCGCTCGTGCACCGGGTCCGACTGGGCTGGTACCTGTCGCTGATGATGCTGGTTCTGGCCTGGACCTTCCGCTACCTGCCGCAGTACCGGCTCTGGAACGCCCGTCTGCTGCCGTTCTACTTCCTGTGCGTCACCCTTCTCGCCGGACTCGCGGTGGCGCTCGTGCTGAGGTCGTTGGCGGTGGTCGTCCAGGACGTCCGGCAACGGCGCGAGGAGCCCGTCCTCGTCGGCGCCGTCGGGGCGGTCGTCACGTTCGCCGTGGTCCTCGTCGCCATCCTCGGTCCGCTCCGCTTCCTGCCCGGCGGCACGTCGGTCGCCGACCCCGCCAAGCCCGGCGGTCAGATGTACTCGTGGATGGGGCTCGACTTCCGGGGCACCAACTTCGTGTCGGACTGGGCCCGGTGGAACTACTCGGGCCTGGAGGGCAAGCCGGCCTGGCCGGAGTACAAGGGCATCGTCGACACGATGACCCAGGTCGGCAAGGACCAGGGCTGCGGCCGGGCGATGTGGGAGTACGAGCCCGACCTCAACCGGTTCGGCACGCCGATGGCGCTGATGCTCCTGCCGTACTTCACCAAGAGCTGCATCGGCTCTATGGAGGGGCTCTACTTCGAGGCCTCGTCGACCACGCCGTTCCACTTCCTCAACCAGTCGGAGCTGTCGGCGCAGCCGTCGCGGGCGCAGCGGGACATGCCCTACTCGGACTTCAACATCGAGCAGGGCATCTCGCACCTGCAGCTGCTCGGCGTGAAGTACTACATGGCGGTCTCGGACAAGGCGAAGGCCGCCGCGGCCTCGGACCCCCGGCTCACCGAGGTGGCCTCGACCGGCAAGTGGAAGGTCTACGAGATCGCCGACGCCCAGCAGGTCGTGGGGCTGAAGTACGACCCCGTGGTGCTCAACGACACCGACGACCACATCGACGGCTGGGTCTACGACAAGGAACGCCCGGAGCCGGCAGATCG
>CAJANQ010000284.1 GCA_903941145.1 uncultured Actinomycetes bacterium | reverse complement strand
GTCTGGCACTCCGTCTGGAACGCGGCGAGCTGGTCGACGCCCTGCACCGCACGGTCAAGGACCTTGACCGCCACCTTGCGGCCGAACCGCACCTGCGTGCCCAGGTACACGGTGCTAGAGGCGCCGCGACCGATGATGCGCTCGAGCAGCACGCCCGGGATGTCGACGTCGAACGAGATGTCAGTCATGGGATCACTTGTCCAGAGATCAGAGGTCGGCGCCGGCGGGTTTGGCGGGCGGGAGCACGGCCAGGTCCAAGGGGCCGACCGCACCGGTCTCGACGAGCACCTCGACGAGACGCTGGCGACGAGCGGTCGCCAGACGGTCGGCACGACCCTGCATGCCGGCCACGCCCTGCTCGGCGAGACGCTTGCAGAGGTAGTCGAGCTTCCGGTTGAACTTGGTGGTCGTCCAACCCAGACGCTCGGCGACCTCCTTGTTGGACGCCATGTGGGCGGTCCAGTTCTCGTCGCCCCGCAGGAGCGGCTCGGCAAGGCAGACGACAAGCAGACGCTGCTCGTCGTTGAGCGGGACCTTGGCGAACTCGACCGTGTCGGACGGGTCGGCCAGGCCGAGCTCGAGGCGCGTGTACTCCGACAGCGCACCCAGCACCTCGTAGCGCAAGGTCCCGGCCGTGAACTGCACCGAGAACTCCTCGAAGCTGATCGGCACCTGGTCGCCGGGCCCGACCTCGATCCGGGAGGTGCCGACCAGGTCGACGATGCGGATCGGGATGAACCGGCCCAGGTTGTGGAGGAACCACGTCCGGCCGTTACTGGCAAAGCAGCCGAGCGTCCGGTGGAGGTGGACGTTGTCCGGGTCGACCACCAGGTCGGCGGCGCGGCCGAAGGTGAGTGTCTGGCCCTGGGTGACGACCAGCTCGTCGCCGCAGAACTCCAGAAACAGGTCAGCCACGGCCAGACTCCTGGTCCACCGGCTCCCGATCTACTGCGTTCCTCACCACTGCGGTTCCCACAAGCCGCTCCTTCTCCGGGTGGACCTTAGGTCCAAGCGGGGCGCAGCGTGTCAGGTGCGCCACATCCCGTGGTCGTGGGTGGGGATGCAGCCCCATCCTGTCAAACGGGGAAGGCGACCGTTGGCACCGGGTCGAGGGCAAGGTCGACCGCGTCGTCGCGCTCGAACCGTGGCAGCGCTGCGTCACGCACGCGGACCGTCACCTCGCCCAGCCGCACCAGGTAGGAAGTGGAGTGGCCGACGAACTCGACCAGCTCGACCGTCCCGTGGCCAGGGCCGCCAGCGCCGTCCAGGGCCAGCCGAAGGTGTTCGGGACGGACCAGGACCTCGACCGGCCCCTCGCACGGGTCGAGCAGCTCGACCGGGCCCAGGCTGGTCGTCGCCGCCGTCCCCGTCGCGGTGCCCGGCACAAAGTTGGCGTGGCCCACGAACTCGGCGACCCAGCGGTCGGCCGGGCGGCGGTACACCTGGTCGGGCGGACCTGCCTGGGCGACCCGGCCGTCGTGCAGGACCACGACCTGGTCACCCAGCACGAACGCCTCGCCCTGGTCGTGGGTGACGAACACCGTGGTCACGCCCAGCGACACCAGGAGCCGGTGCACGTCGGTGCGGATCTGGTGGCGGAGCGAGGCGTCAAGGTTGGAGAACGGCTCGTCGAGCAGGAGGACCGAGGGTTCCGGCGCCAGCGCGCGGGCCAGGGCGACGCGCTGCTGCTGACCGCCCGACAGCGTGTCCGGCATGCGGTGGCCCAGCCCGTCGAGGCCGACCATGGCCAGCGCCGCGTCGATGCGCGGCGACTCGCGGCGTTCGGGGCGCGGCAGGCCGAACCCCACGTTGCGGGCGACGTCCAGGTGCGGGAAGAGCGCCCAGTCCTGGAACACCATCCCGATGCGTCGCTCCTCGGGCGGGACGAACACCGTCGGCGAGGTCAGGATCCGCCCGCCGACCTCGATGATGCCGCTGTCGGGACGGTCCAGCCCGGACAACAGGCGGAGCAGGGTGGTCTTGCCGCAGCCGCTCGGACCGAGCAGCGCAGCGGTGGCACCGGGCGGGACGTGGAGGCTCACCCCGTCGAGGACGGGGGGCCCGGCGGCGAAGGACTTGGTGACCGAGTGGACCACCAGTCCGTCCGCCGAGGCGGTCATCCAGGCTCCTGCTCGGGGCGCAGCGTCGGGAACAGCACGACGTCGCGGATGGTGCCGACGTCGCACAGCAGCATGACCAGCCGGTCGATGCCGATGCCC
>CAJANQ010000283.1 GCA_903941145.1 uncultured Actinomycetes bacterium | reverse complement strand
TGATACCAACCTCGTCACGCCGCCGCCCTGCTCGACCTCATGGACCTGCTCGAGGCGGCCGACATGTGGGCCGTCGACGAGGCACTCACCGTGGTGATGGGCCTGGTCTAGGCCGCGGTCAGTGACGTGGAGCGCTTCCGCGGAAGCACCCCGGCCACCGTGCCCGTACGGTGGGACCCATGAGCAGGGTCCGTGTCCACAGCTTCTCGGTCTCGGTCGACGGGTTCGGCGCCGGTCCTGACCAGAGCTTCCTGGAGCCCCTCGGTGTCGGCGGCCAGCGCGTCCACGAGTGGTTCTTCACCACCCGCACCGGCCGGGAGATGGTCGGCGAGCCGGGGGGGACCACCGGGACCGACGACGCCTTCGTGGCCGACCGCTTCGCGGGTGCCGGCGCCACGGTCATGGGCCGCAACATGTTCGGCCCGGTCCGCGGTCCGTGGGACGGCGACTGGGACGGATGGTGGGGCGACGAGCCGCCCTACGGACACGACGTGTTCGTCCTCACGCACTTCGAGCGAGCACCGCTGCCCATGGACGGCGGGACGACGTTCCACTTCGTGACCGACGGGCTCGAGGCTGCGCTCGAGCGGGCCAGAGAGTCCGCTGGCGACCAAGACGTGGTGCTCGGCGGGGGCGTGTCCACGCTCCGCGAGGCCCTTGCCAAGGGACTGGTCGACGACCTGCACCTGGTGGTCGCACCGGTGGTGCTCGGCCGTGGCGAGCAGCTCTTCGACGGGTCGTTCGACCTGGCCCGTTACTACGAGTGCACCGAGCACGTCGGCACCGAGCTGGTGACGCACTACCGGTTCCGGCGACGGAGCTCCTGACGCGTCGCCTGGCCGACAGGGTCAGGCCGGTGCGGTCTCGGCGGTGACCCAGGCACCGAACTCTTCCGTCGTCCGCACCTTCTGCCACGTAATGGCGGGCAGCTCGTAGGTGTGGACCTCCTGGAACGTGGCGACCACGTCGTCGAGCCGCTCCTTGCTGGTCACTGCGACGACGTGCCACTCGGTGTCGGTGATCGCCTCGCCCTTCCAGGCGAAACGCGACCGTTCCGGGCCGCGCACGTGCACGCAGGCCGCCTGACGGCGGTCGGCCAGCACGGTGCACAGGTCCGACGCGACCTGCTCGTCGTTGGTCCGGGTGTGTACCTCGATGATCTTGGCCATGCACCAGTATCCGTCCGGATCATCAACACAGGTCCACCGAACTCTGTCGAGGCCGTGTTCGGGGCACCGACCCCCGGCGGACGCCTATGGTTGGGGCCGTGAGTGCGGCCGAGGTGCAACGGTTCCCCGAACCGGACGAGTCGGAGGGCACCGGCGCGCCGAGCGCCGAGCCCAGGCCGCTGAAGCCCAGCCTGGCCACCACGCTCTGGTCGGCCTGGGGCTGGTTCACGTTCGGCCTCGCCTGCCTGATCGCCTTCCCGCTCATGGTCGTCACGTGGGCGGTCACGGCGCCGTTCGACAAGGGCCGCTACTGGGTCGGCTACATCTTCCGCAAGGTCTGCGTGTTCCAGCAGGTCCTGCTGCCCCGGTGGAAGTTCACGGTGAGCGGCACCATGCCGGCCAACCCCCGCAACCCGTACATCGCGGTCTGCAACCACGAGTCGTTCGCCGACATCCTGCTCATCAGCCACCTCCCTTGGGAGATGAAGTGGCTGTCCAAGGAGGGGCTCTTCCGGATCCCCGTCGCTGGTCAGATGATGTCGATGGCCGGCGACATCAAGGTCGTCCGCGGCGACAAGGACAGTGCCAAGAAGGCCATGGCCGAGTGCGCCGTGTGGCTGGACCGTGACGTCTCGGTGATGGTGTTCCCGGAAGGCACCAGAGTGGTGAAGGGCGAGCTCGGACCGTTCAAGGACGGTGCGTTCCGGCTCGCCGTCGAGACCGGGACGCCGATCCTGCCGATGGTCCTGTGGGGGACCAAGGACGCGATGCTCAAGAAGGACTGGCGGTTCGGCCACGCCCACG
>CAJANQ010000282.1 GCA_903941145.1 uncultured Actinomycetes bacterium | reverse complement strand
GGCGGGTGAGGTCGCCGACCGCGTCGCTCTCGGCGACGGTCAGGACCCGGGCGGTCCCCTCGACGGTCACCGCCGGGAACGGCGCCGAGTTGGCGAAGACGCAGACCGACATCGTTCCGGTCCGGGCCACGTCGAGCGCCTTGGCGCGGCCGGCCACGGTCGACATCACGATGCAGTCGGTGCCGTCGACCTCGGCGAACAGGAAGTAGACGACCGACTGGCGGACCGAGCCGTCGGGCCGGCTGGTCGCCACGACGCACGTGGTCGTGGTGGACAGGAAGTTGCGGACCTGCTGCGGGACGACGTCGCTCATGCGCACATCGTGCCGCACGCCCGCGGCCCGGGCGACCCGTCAGGGCAGGTCGACCACCGACGTCGGCGGGATGGCGGTCGAGAGCCGCATCGACATCGACGTCGCCGCGTTGACCAGCTCGGTCGCGCCGTCGTCGGCCAGGTGGTCGTGCTCGACCTCGGCCAGCGCAACGACCCGACCGTCCACCACGAACGGGATGCACACCACCTTGGCGCCGTCGGCGATGTGGTGGCAACGGACGCCGCCGACCTCGCTCAGGTGGACCCGACGGGTGCGCAGCGCCCAGCACTCGTCGACCCGCACGTTGGAGTGCAGTCCGCCGGTGCTGCGGATGGGCTGCATCTCGCCGGTCGACGGTGACGACAGGCGCAGCGTCATGCGGTGGCCGGCGAAGGCCTGTTCGGTGCAGTCCCAGAGCACGTCGGTGACCTCGTCGGCGTCGACGCAGCGCACCAGCAGCTCGGTGCCGGTCCCCAGGAGCCGGTCCAGCTGGTGGGTGCGGTCGAGCTCGTCGAGCCGTCGTTGAAGGTCCACGTTGACCCGCCGGAGCTCCTCCTCTGCGCTGACCCGGTCGTCGACGTCGATGAGCGTGACCAGCACGCGGCCCATGGCGGGGTCGTGCAGGTAGTTCTTCATGCGCAGCTCGAACCAGCGGACCGGGCCACCGGGCAGCTGGACAGGCAGCGTGCGTCTGTTGGACGACCCGTAGCGGAGCAGGACGTCCTGGACACCCCGCTCAACCTCGACCGAGTCGATCCCCTCGAACAGGTCGGACACCTGGGACCCGAGGAGCGACTCGGGGTCGCGGCCCAGGATCCGCAGCGCGGAGGGGGTGGCGTACGTGACGGCACCGGTCTCGTCGAGAGCGAGCATGACGTCGCTGGCCTCCGAGGCGATGACCTCGAACCGGTAGAGGGTCTGGGCGACCTTGTCCTTGGCGTTGCGCTCGGCGGTGATGTCGACGAAGAGGCAGACGACCCCGACGACGTCGTCGGCGGCGTTGCGGACCGGTCGGGCGTCGATGTCGATCCAGGTGGGCTCCTCCTCGGCGACGCGCACGCCCATCGTGTCGCGCTCCCGGGCGCCGCTCTGCAGCGACCGCATCGCCGGGTGGGTGTCACCGGGGAACGGCGAGCCGTCTTCGTGGATCGACCTCCACGCCGGGTCGAACGAGGTGCGGCCGCGGAGCTGGTCCGGGCTGAGCCGGAGGATCCGGGACGCCGCGGTGTTGAACGCCAGGATCGCCCCGTCGAGGCCCTGGACGACCACGCCGATCGGCATCTGCTCGAGCAGCGTGGCGGCGAACGACTGCGCAGGGTCGAACGCGGCGGCGACGTCGTGGATGTCCTGCGCCGTGCGCCAGGGGCCGGCGAGTTCGTCGAGTGCTTGTTGCAGGGGGCTCACGGGCGACCGGCTCCTTGGTGGGGGGTGGACTCGTCGGCGGGGTCGACCACGGGTGCGGCCGTCGGTGCCGGAAGGTCGTCCTGGATCAGACGGACCCGGGTCGGACCGCTGCACGGGTTGTCGATTGCGTCCTGCTCCATCGCCACGACGACCATGTTCCGGCCGTGCTCCTTGGCTCGGTAGAGCGCGCAGTCGGCAGCAGCGATCAGGGAGTCCGAGTCGGAGATCGCGTCGCTGACGTGGAGCGCCCCGACCGAGACGGTGCAGTTCCACCCGTCGGCCACCTGGACCTCGTCCTCGATGCGGCGGCGGAGCGCCTCGGCCACGTCGACGGTGGCCTGCGGGCCGATGTTGCGGAGCACGACCAGGAACTCCTCGCCGCCGAGTCGGGCGACCGTGTCGCCCTCCCGCAGGGAGTTCCGCATGAGTTCGGCGACCTCGCACAGGACCCGGTCGCCGACCTCGTGGCCGTGGGTGTCGTTGACGGTCTTGAACCGGTCCAGGTCGATCATGAGGATCCCGAAGGTCTCGTTGTTCCGGCGGCAACTGCCGAGGGCGTGCTGCATGTCGCGGTCGGCGGCGCGGCGGTTCCCGACACCGGTGAGCGGGTCGGCGACGGCCTGGCGCTCGAGCGAGCGGCGGAGGCTCAGGTTGGCGAGCGCCACGCCCATCTGCCGGGCAACGTCCTCGGCCCGGCTCGTGGCCTCGCGTTCGCTGCTGCCCAGCAGGTCGACCCTGGTGGAGAGCACGGCGACGGTGCGGTCGCCGTCGGTGAGCGGCACGCACAGGTGGCTGCTGCTGCCGCTGCCGAGGTGCCGGCACCGAGCGGCCTGGCCGGAGCGGGTGAGGTGGGCGTGGCCGGTGCGCAGCGCCCAGCAGTCCTCGGTGTGGATCGCCACGTGGAGGTCGTCCTCGTTCGGGTCGCGCGGGCTGCCGAGGGTGACGGGAAGGACGTCGAGGGTGTCGGTGCCAAGGATGTTCGGCACGTAGGTCCGGATCACCTGGAGTGCGTCGCGCAGCGAGGTGGCGGACATGACGTACTCGGTAGCCTCGGCGAGCAGGCCGAGCTCGCGCTCCCGGTCCCGCAGAGAGGTGATCTCCGCGGACAGCTCGGCGGCCTGGGAGCGGTTCTGGTCGGCCTCGTGGCGGTCGGCGAGGCTGGTGCCCATGTGGACCCACCCGTCGGGCGCACCGTCGGAGTCGTAGAGGGCGGTGACGGTGACCAGCATCGGGGTCCGGGTGCCGTCGGTGCCGATGAACGTCCACTCGGCTCGCGAACGGTTGGGGTCCGTCGCCCAGAGCCGGTAGGCCTCCATGTAGTCGGTCCTGCTCCCGGCAGGGTCGGTGCCGGGGACCCCGACGAAGGCGGCGACCGTGGCGGTACCGGCCACGACCTGGCTGGAGACGCCGAGCAGCCGCTCGGCGCCGGCGTTGAGGAAGTACACGGACTCGTCCGCGTGGGTGACGACCAGGAGCGTGTCCGTGTCCTCGGCGATGGCCCGGAGCAGCGCCTTGGCCTTGTCGTTCTCCCGGTTCAGCTCGCGCTGGCGCTCCCGGGCCGTGACGCGTTCGATGGCGCTGGCCACCGTGGCACAGACGGGCTCGAGCAGGTTGACCAGCTCGGGGTCGGCCCCCACGGGCAGGTTGCCGAGCGCGATGACGCCCACGACCCCGTCGACGCCATAGAGAGGGAGAGCGACCAGGTTCACCAGCTGGGGCTCGTGCTCCGGGTGGGTGCTGCGTCGCACGTCGTGCTCGGCCTCGCCAGCAAGTACCGGCTCGCCGGTGCGGACCGCGGCGCCGGTGAGGGTGTTGAGGTCGGACATGAACCCGAGGCACGGCATGGGCGACCAGATGTCGGCCGTCGCGGGGGAGTGGTGCTCGACAGCGGCAGCAAAGGCGGGGGTGGCAGAGAGGACGGCAAGGACCGGGCCGTAGCCACGACGCTCGGTCGTGGCGGCCACCATGACCTCGTTGGCGCCGGTGAGCTGGCGGAGCCGCTCGCCGAGCACCCAGGCGGGCACGTCGGTGAGGTCAGAGTCGATGGTCGCGTCCTGGAACTCGGTCAAGGCCTCGAGCATCAGCGTGTGGAACTTGAGCGCCAGCTCCTGGGCGACTTCGTGCGTGACGTCGATGGCAACGGCATAGATGAGCCCGTCGGGCGTCTGATGGCAGTGCCAGCGGATGTGGTGCCACGCACCGTCGACGTCCCGGTAGCGGTTCACGAACGCAGAAACCGCGGAGCCCTGGTTCAGGGTGCTGAGCGCGTCGGTCGTGGCCGCGATGTCGTCCGGGTGGACGAGGTCGAAGAACGGCCGGCTGGTGAGCTGCTCGCGGGTCCACCCGAGCGTCTCGGTCCAAGGGCCGCCCACCTCTGCGAGGTACCCGTCCGGGGTGGCCCGGCAGGTCAGGACCGGCGCCTTCAGGAAGAAGTCGCCGAGGTCGGTCGGGGGGACCGGGTCCGGGGTGACGGACGGGTCGCGGAGGTCCGGCACCATGCCGTCCTCCATGACCTCGAGCCGGTCAGTGCTGTCCATGGGTTCCTCTCCCGTCAGCGCCCCGCTGCGGACCAACAGCTACAAGCAGTTGCGCAGATACCTATCGGTACCCCGACAGGCTACTTGAGGATTCGTTGAGGAAAAACGGGCATCCCTTGGGAATCAGCGACCGGTCCTCAGGAAGCAGTGAGGAAGGGTGCGCCGAGTTCCTCGAGCAGCACCGGTCGACCCTCGTCGATCGACAGGTGGGCAGCAGCGCCCATGGCCACCGACCACACGCCGTCCCAGACCGTGACCTCGGCGGGCCGGCCGCTGCGCACGTGGTCCACGAAGTGCAGGTGCTCGACGAACGACGAGCCCATGTGGAACTCGGGGTAGGGCACGTCGGGGTGCATCGGTGCCGGGATGTCGACGACGCCCGAGCCGTCACGGGGACCCCACCACACGGTGTCGCCCGGGACGGTCGACTCGTACTTGCCGGTATCGCCGACGACCGTGAGCTCCTGCTCGAACCGGCCGCCCTCGGCGAACATGCACAGGTCGAGCAGGCCCCGGACGCCGTTGGCGAACTCCACGACGACGAACGCGTTGTCGAGGATGTCGGGGGTCCGGCCGTCGTAGACCTCGTCGAGGTGGTTGACGTCCTGGCCGCCCGACGCCAGCACCCGCACCGGGTCCGCACCGGCCACGACCCGCATCAAGTCGAAGAAGTGGCAGCACTTCTCGACGAGCGTGCCGCCGGTGTTCTCGTTGAACCGGTTCCAGTCGCCGACCTTCTCCACGAACGGGTAGCGGTGCTCGCGGACCGACACCATGCGGGTCCGGCCGTGGCGG
The DNA here is from genome assembly GCA_903941145.1 of uncultured Actinomycetes bacterium. Taxonomy (GTDB): domain Bacteria; phylum Actinomycetota; class Acidimicrobiia; order Acidimicrobiales; family Microtrichaceae; genus CAJANQ01. The sequence goes on along the minus strand of CAJANQ010000282.1, from coordinate 1,406 downwards.
CCGGTGGCCAGCTCGTTCACCATGACCTGCACGGTCGGCATGTAGCGGTACTCCAGGCCGACCCAGGTGAGGGCGTCGCGGCCGTCTGCCTTCTTTGCGACGGCGACGGCGTCGTCGACGGTGGTGCAGAGCGGCTTTTCGACCAGGACGGCCAGGTCGGTGGCCAGCACGTCGTCGAGGACCGCGGCGTGCGTCATGTTGGGGGTCGAAATGACCACGGCGTCCAGGTCGTCGCGGGCCAGCAGGTCTGCGTAGTCGGAGTAGGTGTCGACCGGGCCGCCGGCGCAGGCCCGGCCCCACTCGAGGCTGGACTCCACCGGGTCGGCGAGCGCCACGGCGACAGCTCCGGGCACGTGGGCCAGGTCCAGCAGGTGCTCCCCGCCCATCATCCCGGACCCGATGATCCCGTAGCGGACCTCCCGCTCACCGTTGCTGGTCGACATTCGGCCCCATCTCCTCAGGTACTGGCTCCACAGGGGTGACGGTCCCGCCATGGCGGGCCCGGCGGAGACCCTAGGCCGTGTCACAGGTCAGGCCGAAGGCCGTGTCACAGGCTGCTGGCACATTGTCGCCGCTGCCTCGGCAGTGGAGACGAAGGACCAAAGGAGCAAGGACAGTGCAGCACTACTCGATCAGCCAGCAGAACCCCCTCACCGCCTGGAACCTGGACTCGGTCCTGGTGCCCGACCGGCCCGCCCCGGACCTCCGGTGGCCTGCCATCTACCTGGCCCCGGCCCGGCCGCTGCCGGTTCGGGCCGCTGTGCCCGCTGTGCCCGCTGCTTCGTACGAGGCCAGCGACCAGGCCGTGGACGACGACGTGGTCGTGGACCTGTGCGTGGTCCAGGACGTCAAGGTTGCCGCGGCGGAGTGGCGCACCGTGCACGTGGTGGACGTCGAGAACCTGATCGGGGAGGACCACCGTGACGCCACGGTCGAGCAGATCCGTGCCGTCATCGAGGACTACCGCCAGCTGGTGGGTGCCCGTGACGGCGACCTGTTCTTCTTCGGTGCCAACCCGGAGCTCAAGTTCCGGGTGATGGTGGCCACGGGGTCCAACCAGGTCCGTGGCTACAAGGGCAAGGACGGCGCCGACAAGGCCCTTCTCGACGTGGTCGACACCGACTGGGTGGTCGGGCAGTTCGACCGGGTCTGCGTGGCCTCGGGCGACCACGCCTTCGCCCCGCTGGCCAGGTCCCTCAAGGGCGAGGGGCTCCACGTCACCGTGGTCTCCCGGCCCATGTCGGTCTCGGCAGAGCTCTACACCGCGGCCTCCGAGCACCTCGTGCTCGACCAGGGCCAGGCCGCGGCCTGATCCGTCCGCCCCGCCCCCGCTTTTCTCCTTTCCGTGGGCGGGGCCGACGTGCTCCGTCTGCCCGGCCGGTCCAGCGTCGGCCGGGCAGACTGGG
>CAJANQ010000281.1 GCA_903941145.1 uncultured Actinomycetes bacterium | reverse complement strand
GAGGTCGAGCGACGCCGCACGGGCGGCCTCGGCGGCGCCCGCCGCGTGCTCGTCGTCGACGGGCTCGGCGCGTTCGAGCAGCTGCACGAGCGCACCTCCCGGGGACTCGCACTGCAGCTCCTTGGCCGCGTCGCGGCCGACGGGCCAGCGGCCGGTGTCCACGTGGCGGTCTCGGCGCGCCGGCCGGCCGAGGTCGACGCCGCGCTCGGGGCGTCGCTCCGGTCCCGGGTCCAGCTCCGGCCGGTCCATGCCGACGAGGCAGCACTGCTGGGGCTCCCGGCCGCCGCCGCCGACCCGTCGTGCCCGCCCGGGCGCGGCCACGTCGGCCCGCACCAGGTCCAGTTAGCACTGCCGCCGAAACCGCCGCCGCGAGGCAGCAACCTCCGTGCGCCCGCCGTGCCCCGGCTCCCCGACCTGGTCCGCAGTCCAGCCGTGTCCCGTCCCGACGACCCGTGGCTCGTGCCCGTAGGTCTGCACGCCGACACCCTCGAGGTCGTCCACCTGGACCTCTCGCACACCCACGGCGTGGTGGCCGGGACCCGTCGCTCGGGCGTCACGACGGCACTCAGGTCGGTCGCCGGCCGCGTCGACGCCCGCCGGGTCCTGCTCACCGACCGTCCCGAGGCCGCCGACCCCTGGGACCTGGTGCTGGACCCGCTGGACCTCGGCACGGCCGAGCAGCTCCGGACGCTCGTCGGCGGCGACGGCCGGCGCACGCTCGTTGCGGTCGACGGGACCGACCGGCTGCTCGACGGCCCCGTCGGCCGCGAGCTCGACGAGGTGCTGCTGATGTGCGTGCCCGCGCCGTCGTCAGGGGTGCGGCTCCTCCTCGGCGGTGACGCCGACCTGCTCGGCCGCTGCTTCGCAGAGTCGTGGACACGGGCCCGCGCAGGGCGCTCAGGGCTCCTGCTCCGGGCCGACCCCGACCTCCACGCGACACTGCTGCACGCCGAGCTGCCCCGACGCGACGAGCTGCCGGCGCGACCCGGGCGCGGCTGGTGCGTGGGGCCCGACGGCGCCGAGCCGCTGCAGGTGTTCCTCCCGGCCGGACCGACATAGCCGGCAGGTGCGCCCCACGACGCCCGGCGCCTCAGCCGGGCGGGTCGAGCAGGTCCAGGTCCTCGGCGGCCACCAGGCCAACCTCGACGGCGTGCTCCACCAGTCGTCGACGACGGTCGGCGGCAAGCACCGCGACATCGCCGTGGAGCCCGCCCACACCGGCCCGGGCCAGCTTGAGGCACAGGTGGTCCAGCTTCCGGTTGAGCTTGGTGAGCGTCCAACCAAGAAGTGCGGCCGTGGCGCGGTTGGTGGGGAGCGCCACGTCCACGGCGGCGGGGTCGCGCAGCAGCGGCTCGGCCAGCGCGACCAGCAGCAGGCGCTGGTCGTCGTTGAGCGGGACCCTGCCCCACTCGAGGGTGCGCTCGGCCAGGGGGTCCACCAGGTCGCCCGGCTCGTGGACGAACGGCTCGGGCCGCTCGAGCACGACGTCGAGCTCGTAGCGGTGCGGGCCCGAGGAGAACGTGACCGACTGCTCGCCCGGGAGGAGCGCGGCGGCACCGCCCGGCCCGACCACCACCAGGTGCTCGCCGCCGCGGTCCCGGACCGTGAGCGTCGTGCGGGTGCCGGTGTTGCGCAGCCACCAGTGGCCGTCGGCCGCGACGAACTCACCGACCGTCCGGTGCAGGTACGGGTCCTCCTCCAGCACCAGGTCGGCGGCCCGGCCGAACGACAGCCGGCCGTGCTCCCCCAGGTCGTGCTCCTCGCCACAGAAGTCGACGAGGAGCCAACCAGGACTGCCCAGCGGGACAGGCGGGGCGGGCCGGGAGCGGACAGGGGCGGTGGTGGATCGGTTCTTCAGCACGGGCGGACCGTACCGCGTTTCCGGCACTTTCACTACTTCTCGTTCACATCGACACCGGACGGCCGCCGCGCCGGATCGCACCGGGGGCACCGGCCGCGGCAGGCTGTCGCCGTGTCGAGCAAGGCCCACCCTCCCTCCGACCCCGCCGGGGACGCCGACGCCGGCCCGCCGTCGGCGAACCCGGGCAACGACCCGGTCCTGCTC
>CAJANQ010000280.1 GCA_903941145.1 uncultured Actinomycetes bacterium | reverse complement strand
GACGGCATGCGCACCGCGGTCGGTATGCGGGTCGCGCCACGGGCCTCGAGCCGGTCCTGGGGCTGCAGGACCATGACCACGAAGAGCATCACGGCTGGGATGGCCGTGACCGCGCCGCCCAGCTTCACCGGGCCGATGGCGGCGTCCGAGGACACGTACTGCTGCCCGTACGACACCAACAGGCCAAGGATCACGGCGCCCGCGAACACGCCGGTCAGGCTCTTGAGCCGGCCCACCACCGCGGCGGCGTAGGCGTTGATGACCAGCAGCGAGAGCGTCGTCGCCGACAGCGTCTGCTCGCCGGCGAGCAGGACGCCGGCAATGGCGGCGAGTCCGGCGCCGATGGCCCATGAGAGCATCGAGGTCCGGCCGGGGCGCCCACCATTGAGCTGGAGCAGCGACCGGTCGTCGACGACGGCACGCATGGCGATGCCGAGCCGCGTCGAGGTGAACACGAAGCGCAGACCTCCGGCCACGGCGAGTGCCACCACGAGCGCGATGATCCGGGCCCAGCCGACCTGGACGCCAAAGATCGACAGTGTGGCGTTGTTGAAGAACGGCAGGACCGTGTAGTCCTCGGTCGGGGGCCAAATGACGTTGGCCAGACCAAGCAGCGCCACGAAGAGGCTCACCGTCACGACGATCTTCACGACCTCGGACGTACCTTCGATCCCGCGCATGATGACGCGCTCGATGAGCGCTCCGAACAACGGCGCGAACACGAACACCACCAGGAAGATGGCGGGCAGGGTGGGCACGCCCCAGGCCACGTGGACCTGCCAGTACATGAACGCGGCCATCATCGAGAACGCGCCGTGGGCGAAGTTGAAGACGCCCGACGTCGTGTACGTCACGACCAGGCCGGAGGCCGTGATCGCGTAGATCGCTGCGGTCGACAGACCACCGATAGTTGCGGTGAGGAACGTGCGCACGTAGGTAGGACCCCGCCGGTCCCGGCCCGACTAGGTCAGGACGGCCGGGTCGGGTCGATCGCACCCTGGCCCAGGTCCGCCGTCACCTTGGCGACGCCGGGCTCCGGGCAGTGGAAACCGTCCTGGTCGTCGTCGGTGCCGCCGACCTTCGGGTAGAGCCGGACCCACTTGCCGCCCTTGGCCACGACCAGGAGGCTGCACTTCGTGGGGTTCTTGGAACCTGCGTCGCTCGGGGCGTGCAGGCCGCCGGCCGTCCAGTCCGTGAAGGTCTTGCCGGCCTTGACGATGCACTCACGGTCGATCACGCCGCCGTTGTCGGCCGCGCACTTCTTGGCGGCAGAGGCGAACAGGAGCCAGGCCGAGGTGCTCTGCATGCCGAGCGATGCCGCCTTGGCGCTGGGGTCGGAGGCCTTCAGGTTGTCGAGGTACTGCTGGGTGGCCGGGTTGTCCTTGGCCTCCTCGAACGGGGTGAAGGGCAGTCGGACGACGATGCCGTCGACGGCGTCGGCGCCCTTGCCGAACACCTTGTCGTCGTAGATGTTGGTCTCGTTGAGGACCTTGCCCTTCCAGTTCTTCTGGCTCAGGGAGGCCATCAGGTTGGCCAGGTTCGCGGGCTCACCGACGTAGTAGAGGGAGGTGGCGCCGCTCGAGATCACACGGTCGGCGAGCGGGCCCCAGTCGGTCAGGCCGGCCACCGGGTAGGAGATCGCCGGCAGCTGCTCGATGCCGCCCACGGCCTGCACGGCCGAGTCGTACTGGGCCTTCACGACCTGCAGCGAGGGCAGCTCGCCGTAGACCACGACGTTCTTCTTGGACTCTTCGGGGTAGAGCTTCTGGAAGTCCTCGATCCAGCCGGTGGACTTGGAGTAGGCCGGGTTGGGCAGGGGCTGCACCTGGCCGTTGGACTCGCTCTTCTTCACCGAGACGGCAAAGGCGGGCACGTCGACCAGCTTGCACTTGTGGAAGTCGGATCCGTCCTGGCCCGAGAACTCCTGGTCGTCCTGGACGAAGGCGCCGCCGACCATGGCGAAGACGCCGTTGCAGGCCTTGGTCATGGCCGACTGGACCTGCAGCAGCTGCCCGTCGAGGTCGACCGGGTTGATCTTCAGACCCTCGATGCCGCCCTGCTCGTTGCACCACTTGATGAAGGCGTTCGATGCGTCCCACACCTCTTTGTTGAGGCCGGGACGGATGGTCGAGCTGCGGTCGTTGGCGATGCCCAGGGTGATCTGGCCGGGGGTCGAGGGACCCTCGCCCGACTTGACCGTGGCCTTGCCGGGACCGCACGGCGAGTCGAGGTCGCCGAACTTGGCGGCCGACGTCTGAGAGGAGCCCGAGGACGCGACGGTGGTGGACGACGCCGCCGCACCCGAGTCGTCACCCTTGGCGCCACATGCCGACGCAACGAGTGCCATTGCACAGACCAGAACAGCGAGCGAACGCTTCATGTCATGCCCCCCTGGGCGACTGCCCGCCTCTCGACGGGATCCAGTACCTGCAGAAACCGCAGGTGTTGGGTTTCTAGCACGCGCTGCAGCAGTGCGGCGTGCGTCACACGTGTTCTCCGTCAACTCACGGGGCGGTGTCGCTTTGACCGTGTCCCGCGTTCTGGAAGGATGACGCCGGATTCCGGCACGGAACTGCCGGGCATCGACCCCCGCAGCGATCCCACTCAGGAGCACGTCATGGCCACTCCCCTCGACCTCGCCATCGTCAACGCCACGCTGGTGGACGGCACCGGCGGACCTTCCCGTCAGGCGGATGTCGGGGTAGTCGGCGGTCGAGTGGTGACGGTGACCGACGCAGGTGCGATGGAGACGTCCGGAGCGACCGAGGTCGTCGACGCACAGGGGCTCGTGCTGGCGCCCGGGTT
>CAJANQ010000279.1 GCA_903941145.1 uncultured Actinomycetes bacterium | reverse complement strand
GGCAGTCCGTTGAGCTGGGCGACCTCGACGGTGCCCTGCCGGAGGGGGCAGCCGACGGTGCCGTTGAGGGCGGGGCACTCCCAGCGGGCCCAGCTCCTCGACCGCCGAGATGCCGCCAACAACGGGGTGTGAAGCATGGTGTGCAAACTTCAGCCTCCCCGTGTGCAAGCCGGCCCGGGTCACCCCGCCTGAGCCGCCTACAGCCGAAGCGGCAGTAGGGCTCCCGAAATCAGGGGAACACCCCACCACGGGGTGTTCCCCGTTATTCGGGGGACGTGTTCCCCTGAATTCGGGGATTCGTTCCCCTGAATTCAGGGGTGGCCCGCCCCCGGCCCGGGGGCGCCTGGGGCCGTCGCGATGAAGATGGGGTACTCCGCCGTCTACCCCCAGGCGCTGACCGTCACCGGCACCAGTGAGTTGGTGAGGGAGTTGTTGCCGAGCTGACCGTATTGGTTCCACCCCCAGCAGCGGACGGTGCCGTCGGTCAGGACCGCGCACGAGTGCCTGTCGCCGGCGGAGATGCTGGCGATCCCGGTGAGGGCGTTCGCAGTGTCGGTCGGGTCGACGACCTTCACCGCGACCTTCGACTGGGTGGTGGTGTTGTTGCCGATCTGACCGTAGTCGTTCCTCCCCCAGCAGCGGGCGGTGCCGTCGGACAGGACAGCGCAGGCGTGGGACGTTCCAACGCTGATGCTGGCGGCCCCGGACAGGTTCGACACCGTCACCGGCACCGACGAGGCGGTCGCGCTGTTGTTGCCGAGCTGGCCGTAGGTGGTGGCGGCGCCCCAGCAGCGGGCGGTGCCGCCGGTCAACACCGCACACGTAAAGGCGTAGCCGGCGGAGATGCTGGCGATCCCGGTGAGGGCGTTCGCAGTGTTGGTCGGGTCGACCACCGTGACTGCCACGTTCGACTGGGTCGTCGTGTTGTTGCCGAGCGCTCCGCTGCTGTTGGTGCCCCAGCAGCGGGCGGTGCCGTCGGTCATCACTGCACACGTGTGGGCGGCGCCGACGGAGATGCTCGCGATCCCGGTGAGGGCGTTCGCAGTGTCGGTCGGGTCGACGACCTTCACCGGCACCGACGAGTCGGTGGTGGCGTTGTTGCCGAGCTGACCGGCGTTGTTGGCGCCCCAGCAGCGGGCGGTGCCGTCAGTCATCACAGCACACGTGCCGTACGCACCTGCCGAGATGCTGGCGATCCCGGTGAGGGCGTTCGCAGTGTTGGCCGGGTCGACGACCTTCACCGGCACGTTCGAGTCGGTGGTGGTGTTGTTGCCGAGCTGACCTCTGCTGTTGGTGCCCCAGCAGCGGGCGGTGCCGTCGGTCAGGACCGCGCACGAGTGCCTGTTGCCGGCGGAGATGCTCGTCGCTGTTGCTGCTGGCACCGTCGTGGTGGTCGTCGTGGTGGTCGTCGTGGTCGTGGTCGTCGTGGTCGTGGTCGTCGTGGTGGTGACCGGCGCGGCGTCGTCCTCGAGGATGGTGGCCAGGCCGGTGCCGACAATCGCGCCGGTGGTGTTGAGGGCGAACCCGCGGTTGCCCTGGTAGTTGGTGTTGCCGGCGACGGTCACGTCGACGGTCTTGGAGGACTGACCCGGAGCGAACGTCAACGAGTACGGCTTGACGGCCGTGTAGTCGGTACCGGAGACGGCAGAGCCGTTCGCGGTCGAGTAGCCGACGGTGAGCGACGACGCCGCGGCGGTGGCGAGCTCGAGGCGGAACTGGGCCTTGAGGCCGGTGCCGTCACCCTCGGGCACGGTCACGCTCGACACGAGCGTCCCTGCCGAGGAGTCGACGATGGTGCCGGTTCCGGTGCCGCGGCCGACGCTGGCGTTGCCGGTCGTGACCGTGCCCAGCACGACGGAGAACGTCTCGTTGCCCTCGACGGCGGCGTCTCGCTTGACGGGGACGTTGATCGTCGCCTGGCGCGCGCCCGCCGCGATGGTGATGGACCGCGGGCTGGCCTGGGTGCCCCACTTCAAGAAGTCAGCACCAGCGGTCGCGGTGCCCGAGTCGACCCAGTAGGACACCGTGACCGGCGAGGCCGTGGCCTCCGACAGGGTGACCGGCACGAACAGGC
>CAJANQ010000278.1 GCA_903941145.1 uncultured Actinomycetes bacterium | reverse complement strand
TCCCTAGGAACGGTCGGCCGGAGGCGGCGGCCTCGAGGGCGACCGTGTCCAGGCCCGACGCGGCGAGTGCGTCGCGGCACGGGCCGAACGCCCCGACGCCGGGCAGCACGACGGCGTCGGCAGAGGCGGCCTCGGCCGGGTCGGCGGTCAGGTGGGCGCGGGCACCGACGTGCTGCAGCGCCTTCTCGGCCGAGCGCAGGTTGCCGATGCCGTAGTCGAGCACCGCGACCCGGGGCGCGACGGCGCCGTCGGCAACGGGGAGGTCGGTCACAGCACGCCCTTGGTGGACGGCACGCCGACGCCCTCGACGCGCACGGCGTCGCGGAGCGCGCGGGCCACGGCCTTGGTCGAGGCCTCGATGATGTGGTGCGTGTTCTTGCCGCGCACGAGCGTCAGGTGGAGCGTCATGCCTGCCGAGGTGACCAGGGCGCGCCAGAACTCCTCCATCAGCTGGGGGTCGAACGGCGGGTCGCCCAGGATCTTTACGCCGGGCGGGTCGACCTCGTAGTGCAGGTAGGGGCGGCCCGACAGGTCGAGCACGGCCTCGACGACGGCCTCGTCGAGCGGGACGCGCACCGACGCGAACCGGCGCACGCCGGCCTTGTTGCCGAGGGCCTCCTTGAGGACCTCGCCGAGCAGGATCCCGGTGTCCTCCACCGTGTGGTGCGAGTCGATCTCGGTGTCGCCCTGCGCCTGGACCGTCAGGTCCATCCCGCCGTGGCGCCCGAGCTGGTCGAGCATGTGGTCGAAGAACGGCAGGCCGGTCTCGCACGAGGTCTGACCGGTGCCGTCGACGTCGACGGAGATCGAGATCTCCGTCTCCTTGGTGTTGCGGCTCTTGGAGGCTGTACGTGGCACGGCGCAACTGTTCCACAGCGCGGGTGCCGGGTGGGAGTTGGTTCGGCCGTCAGCCGGCGGCGAGCACGTCGGCGAGCGCCGAGAGGAACCGGTCGTTCTCCTCGGGCGTGCCGACGGTGACACGCAGGCAGCCCTCGAGCCGGGGCCACGACGCGCAGTTGCGCACCAGCACCGACCGGTCGACCAGGCCCTGCCACACGGTGCTCCCGGCGACCGCGTCGGCCGCGCCGGGACGGAACAGCACGAAGTTGGCGCCCGACGGCCACTGGTGCACGCCCAGCGCGTCGAGGCCCGCCACGACGCGGTCCCGCTCGGCGGTGAGCCGGCGCACCCGGTCGCGCATGTCGTCGAGGTGGTCCAGCGCCAGCAGGCCGGCCGCCTGCGTCATGGCGTCCAGGTGGTACGGCAGGACGACCTGCTCCAGGGCCGCCACCGCCCAGGTCGGTCCGACCAGGTAGCCGAGCCGGAGCGCGGCGGCGGACCAGGTCTTGGAGTAGGTGCGTGTGACCACCAGGTTGCGGTCGTCCGCCACGAGCGTGAGCGCGGACCAGTCGGCGAACTGGCCGTAGGCCTCGTCGACGACCAGGAGGCCGTCGACCGTCTCGACCGCGGCCAGCACGGCCTCGACGGTGGCGCGGGTCTCGACCATGCCGGTCGGGTTGTTGGGCGAGCACAGGAAGGTGACCGCCGGACGCTCTCGTTCGACCGCGGCGAGGAACTCGTCGAGCGGCAGCTCGAACCCGTCGGTGCGGTCCACCGTGGCCACCGCAGTCCCGGTGAG
>CAJANQ010000277.1 GCA_903941145.1 uncultured Actinomycetes bacterium | reverse complement strand
CGTCGCGGTCCGGGCCGATGCGGCAGTGCTGGTCGCCCCGGTGCTCCTCCTCGGTGGCATAGCGGTGGCCATCGCGGACGCCGACGTGCGCCGGGCCCTCCGCCGGGCGTACTTCGCGGGTCTCGCGGTGCTTGCAGCGGTTGCGGCCGTCGCTGCGGTGGACCTGGTCCTCCTGACGGGGAACTACTTCTCCGACCTTCGCGGGCAGGTCGTGGCGATGTACCTGCTGTGCGTGCTGGCGGGCGTCGCGGGCGCGACGGCCACGGCGTGGTGGCCCAAGGTGGCTGGTCTCGCCCCGAGGGCCCGGGAGGTGGCCAGGGTCTCGGCGCTCCCGGCGGCGGTCGGCGTTGCCGCCCTGCTCGTCGCGATGTGGTGGGTGCGCCCGCTGGTGCAGGCCACCAGCGGGCCGTCACCGAACGAGCTGGTGGCCGCCCTCCAGCGGTCGGAGGGGCTCACGGTCGAGCCGCTCCGCGTCTACTCGGAGCTCTCCGTGCGCTGGCTCAGCTGGTACCTCGGCCCGGTAGCGGTCGCTGCGGGCGTCGCCGGCGTGGCGATCGCGGTCCGGCGGATCCTGAACTGGTCGGCCGGGCCCACGCTGCTGCTGGTCACGGCCACCGGCCTGCCGGTGAGCCTCCTGTACTTCTGGACCACGCAGATCACTCCCGACCAGCCGTGGGCGACACGCCGGTTCGTGCCGACGGTCCTCCCGTTCGTGGTGCTCATGTCGGTCCTTGCGCTCGCGAGCCTCTGGCCGGCGGACCGGTCGGTGGCGCCGTGGCGGGTCGCCGCCGGATCGCTGCTCGCCGGGACCCTGGTCGTCGTCCCTGCGGTCCGCACCTGGCCGGTCCGGGAGATGGCGTCCCAACGGTCCTACCTGGACGCCGTGTCGGCCATCTGCGACACGCTCGGGCCCCGTGCCACGGTGCTCGTGGCCGGCGGGTTCGAGACACTCACGCTCTCGCAGCCGCTGCGCAGCTGGTGCGGCGCCGCGGTGTCGAGCCCCGGCGAAGGGTTCTCCCCGGCCGACGCCGAACTGGTCCGACGGGCGGCCCTGGAGCAGGGGCGCCCGCTCTGGGTCGTGTCGCTGCAGCCCGACCCGGCCGGCCAGCTCGGCCTCCCGGGGTGCGGCCCCACCGTCGTGCGGGCCGCCGCAGGCGACCGCCGCGCAGTGGAGGCCACCCTGTCGAGGCCGCCGTCGCAGTACCTGCCGTCGGACCCCGACCTGCCGCCCGGGTACCCGCGTCCGTTCGCCGTCCATGCCTGCAAGGTCGGCGGCTAGGCCGGCCACCCGCGGGTCTCGGAGCGCTGTGGGGGCCGACGGTAGGGTGGCCCGGTGAACGGTGTCGGTACCCGGAAGCTGGTGATCCAGATCCCGTGCTTCAACGAGGAGTCCACGCTCCCGGGCACGCTGGCCGACCTTCCTCGGGAGGTTCCCGGCTTCACGTCGGTCGAGTGGCTCGTCGTCGACGACGGCAGCACCGACCGGACCGTCGAGGTGGCCCGCGCCCACGGCGTGGACCACGTGGTGTCCTTCCCGCACAACCGTGGTCTGGCCGCGGCGTTCCTGGCCGGTCTGGACGCCGCACTGCGTGCCGGTGCCGACGTGGTCGTGAACACCGACGCCGACAACCAGTACGACGGCTCGTGCATCCCGGACCTGGTGGCGCCCGTGGTGGCGGGGCAGGCCGACATGGTGGTGGGGGAGCGGCCGATCGAGTCGGTCGACGAGTTCTCACCCCTCAAGAAGCGGCTCCAGCGGCTGGGCAGCAAGGTGGTCCGTGCGTTCAGCGGCACCGACGTGCGCGACGCCGCCTCCGGGTTCCGTGCGTTCAGCCGTGACACGGCCATGCGGCTGCAGGTGTTCGGCAAGTACTCGTACACGATGGAGACCATCGTGCAAGCCGGCTGGCAGGGCATGCGGGTGGTGGGCGTGCCGATCCGTGTGAACCCGGCGACCCGCGAGTCCCGGCTGGTCAAGAGCATCCCGCAGTACGTCTGGCTGTCCGGGTCGACCATCGTGCGCAGCTTTGCCCTCTACAAGCCGTTCCGGTTCTTCCTGCTGCTGGCACTGCCGCCGTTCGTGCTCAGCCTGGTGCTCGTGGTCCGCTGGTCGTACCTCAACTGGTGGACCGACGACGTCGCGAGCCGGGTCCCGAGCCTGGTCGCGGCGGCGGTCTGCCTCCTGGTCGCCGTGCTGCTCGCCGCGGTCGGGCTGCTGGCCGACCTGCTGTCGGCGAACCGCCGGATGATCGCCGAGGTCCGGCTCTCGCTCCGCCGCCGAGACCTCGACGAGCCGTTGCGCCAGGCATGACGGCCGAGGGCGACGGGGGCGCTGACCACCCGGCCGAGGTCACCGGAGAGGTCGAGGGGGAGGTCGGCGCCGTCCGGACGCCCTCGGGACCGTTCGCCACGGCGGTCCGCTGGCTGCTGCTGGTCGTCGTCGTGACCTTCGCCGGGTTGGCGCTCCGTTCCTCGTGGACCGAGGTGCGCAGCGACCTGGCCCGCATGACGGTCCAGTCGGTCGTGCTGGCGTCCCTCGCGTTCGTCCTGGCGCTCGGGCTGCAGTTCTTTTCGTGGTTCCGACTGCTGCGCGGCCCGGTCCGAGGCCGCCCGGCGGCAGACCGCGAGCAGTTCGGGCTGCACGACGGTGCCGTCGTGTACTCGGTCGGCCAGCTCGGGAAGTACGTCCCGGGCGCGGTGTGGCCGGCAGTGATCCAGGCCGACATGGGGGCGCGTCGCAACCTGCCGTGGCGCAGCATGGTCGGCGCCTACACCCAGGTGCTGGTGCTCAGCGTCACGACGGGTGCGGTCGTCGGCGCCGTGACCGCGGTCGGCCCGGTCCCGTGGTGGGTGCGGGCGGTGGCGCTCGCCGGTGGCGTGACGGGCCTCGTGCTGACCTGGGCTGCGGTCCGGCCCGACGCACTCCACTCCTGGATGAGCTCGGTCATGCAGCGGGTGACGGGGGCCGGCTTCCCGGAACGACTGGTCCAGCGGGACGCGGTGGTGGCGGGCGTGTCGACGCTGGTCGCCTGGGTGCTGGTCGCCGTGCACGCGGTCCTGATCCTCCGCCCGCTCGGAGTCGGTTGGGGCGACGCCGTGTTCGTGGGCGGGTCGTTCGTCTTCGCCTGGGTCTGCGGGATTGTGGCCGTCCCGGTCCCGGCTGGCCTTGGCGTCCGCGAGGCCGTGCTGGTGCTCACCGTCGGGGCGCTGACCGACCGGCCGACGGCGATCGCGCTCGCGCTGGTGTCCAGGCTCATCCAGGTGGCGGTGGACCTGGGCGCGGCAGCGTTG